>PMIH01000227.1:2764-12128 GCA_003158255.1 Rhodocyclaceae bacterium | reverse complement strand
ACGTGGGCGATGATGGCGATGTTACGGAGCGGGCGGGACATGGAGAAAGACCGGTAAGTACTGCATCAAAAGGGGGCGCATTCTAGCATGACGCCTCGATTGCCATGATAGAATTTGGCGAAATTTTCAAGGAATTTCACATGCTTGCAGTAATTGGCGGCAGTGGCCTGACGCAGTTGGCCAACCTCGAAGTGACACGCCGCGAGGTTGTCCGGACGCCTTTTGGCGAACCGTCCGGTGCGCTCACTTTTGGCCGGATCGGCAGTCAGGAAGTCGTGTTTCTGGCCCGTCACGGTTACGGTCACACGATTCCACCGCACCGGGTCAATTACCGCGCCAATATTTGGGCGCTGGCCAAGACTGCGGCNNCATATCGACTTCACCGAACCCTATGACAGCGAACTGCGCCAGCAGTTGCTGGTGGCGGGTCAGCGCGCTGGCGAAGCGATGGTTGATGGTGGCGTCTATGCCACCACCCAGGGACCGCGGCTTGAGACGGCTGCCGAAGTGAATCGCCTGGAGCGGGATGGCGCCGACCTGATCGGCATGACCGGCATGCCGGAAGCCTCGCTGGCGCGCGAACTCGATATTCCCTATGCCGCCGTCTGCGTGGTCGCCAACTGGGCTGCCGGGCGCGGCAACAGCGAACACGTGATCGATTTCGCCAGCATCGAGGAAGTACTGCAAGTCTCGCTCGGACGTGTGCGCCGGGTGATCAAACACCTCTGCACGGAAGTGCGGTAGTTCGTTTCAGACCTGCAAGGCCTGGAGCAACTCCTGCTCCAGATGAACCAGCGTCGCCATCTTGCCAAGTTCCTCGCCACTGATCAGGAACGTGTCCTCGACGCGCTCGCCCAGGGTTGCGATCTTTGCCGAGCGGATGACTATGGCATGCTGGCTGAGAATGCGGGCGATGGCGTAGAGCAGGCCGGGTCGATCGGCAGCGGCGATGGACATGATGTGCTGGTTGCCGCGCTCGTCGGCTCGGATCACCACCTCCGGGACGATCGGGAAGTGTTTCACCTGCCGTGACAGTCGAACCGGGGGCGGCGCTTCCAGCGGCAGCTGTGTCTTGAGTCCCTCGGCCAGATCGTGTTCCACCAGGCCGATGAGGTCGCGATAGGCCTGGTGCTCGCCCGGATCCAGCAGGGCAAAACTGTCGAGCGCATAACCGTGGCGGGTCGTATGGACCTTGGCTTCGGCGATCGAATAGCCAAGCCGGGCAAAGAAACCGCAGATGCGGGCGAACAGTTCCGGCTGGTCGGCAACGTAGATCATGACCTGGATGCCGTCGCCGCTCGGGTTGATGCGCGCGCGGACGACGGGTTCCGGGCTGTCGGACCGGTAATAGAGCGTGCGCGTATGCCAGGCAATTTCGTCGGCATCGTGGCGCAGGAAATAGCCGGTGTCGAGCTGCTGCCAGAGCGGTTGTTCGACGTTGGGACGCAGACCGCGCAGGCGCAGCATGCGACGGGCTTCCTCCTGGCGCTCGCCGACGCCGGCCATCTGGAGCGGCGCATCGCCGCGCAGCAATTGGGCGGTGGAACGGAAAAGATCTTCCAGCAACTTGCCCTTCCAGGTATTCCAGACCTTCGGGCTGGTGCCGCGGATGTCGGCGACTGTGAGCAGATAGAGTGCCGTCAATCGTCGTTCGGTACCGACGATACGTGCGAAATCATGAATCACCTGCGGATCGGCCAGGTCCTGCTTTTGGGCCACTTGCGACATTGTCAGGTGTTGGCTGACGAGGAACACCACCAGCTCGGCATCCTCGCCGGTGATGTTGTGGAGGCGGCAGAAACGACGGGCATCGGCCATGCCCAAGTGGGAGTGGTCGCCGCCGCGTCCCTTGGCAATGTCGTGGAACAGGGCCGCGACGTAGAGCACCCATGGGTGCTCAAGACCACTCATCAATCGAGTGCAGAATGGATATTCGTGCGCAAAGTCAGGCATGGCAAAACGCCGAACATTGCGCACGACTTGCAGGATGTGCTGGTCGACCGTATAGACGTGAAAGAGATCGTGCTGCATCTGGCCAACGATGCGGCCGAAGGCGGGCAGGTACTGACCGAGGATGTCGTACTGGTTCATGCGCCGCAGTTCGTGGGTCAGCCCCCGCTTTTCTTTGAACAACTGAATGAAGAGCGCCGGTGCCTGCGGATGCCTGCGCAGCGCGCCGCCACAGCGATGTCGTACCTGCCAGAGAGCTCGCAGCGTCCGGCCGGTCATGCCGTGCAATTCCGGCCGACGCGCCATTAGCAGAAAGCTTTCGAGGATAGCCAGCGGCTCGTCCTCGAACAGGGTTTCCGTCCGGATATCGAGCAGGTCGCGCACCATCTGGAAGTGCTGGTCGATCACGATGGGTGCTGCTGCCAGCGCCGGGGCCAGGCGCGCATTGAGGTTTTGCAGCACCAACGCATTGAGCTGCGTCACCAGCTTCGCGTTGCGGTAATAGCGTTGCATCAGCACTTCGGATGCCCGCTTGGCTTCGGTGCGTTCGATGCCGAAGTTCTTGGCCAGGCTTTCCTGATGTTCGAACGACAGCCGATCCTCGCGGCGGCCNNGCCTCCTCGGCTGTCACCAGTACGGTTTGCGCGAGGTCGCGCCAGCTATCGCCGAGGTGCGCGGCGCGGGCGATCCAGAGAATGATTTGCAGGTCGCGCAGGCCACCCGGACTTTCCTTGCAGTTGGGCTCCAGGCTGTACGGAGTATCGTTGTAGCGCGTGTACCGTTCGGCCTGTTCGAGCTGCTTGGCCTTGAAAAAAGCGAGCGGATCGAGATGCGCGTGGAAACGGGCGTTGAACTCGTTGAACAGCGCGCGATTGCCACACAGAAGTCGGGCTTCGATCAGCGTGGTCTGGACGGTGATGTCGCGTTCGCTTTCTTCCAGGCACTCGGCAATGTTGCGAACGCTATGACCTACGTCCAGGCCAATGTCCCAGAACAGACCGATCAGAGGCTCCAGGCGCGGGTGATGGGTCGCATCGCACCCTTGCGGCACCAGTAATAGCAGGTCAACGTCGGAGGCCGGGTAGAGTTCGCCGCGGCCATAACCGCCGACGGCGACGAGGGCGATGTCGGCCGGCATCGCCATGCGTCGCCAGACATCGCGCAGAACCTGATCGACGAGGCGGGCACGGCCATGCAGAAGCGGCGCGGCGACGCCGTTTCGCTCGTAGTTGGCGCGTAGCTGTTGCTGACCTTCGCGCAGTCTGGCGCGGGTCTCGGCAATCAGCGCCGGCAAGTCCGTGACCGGTATGGCAGGGGCAGCCCGGGGCGCCATGGTTTCAGGCGACGTGAGTAGGGCGGGCGGGCGCGCCGGCGGATAAGGTCAGGACTTCGATGCCGGTGGTCGTGACGACGATCGTATGCTCCCACTGGGCTGACAGGCTGCGATCCTTGGTGACGATGGTCCAGCCGTCCGACAGTTCCGAGATCGCGGCCTTGCCGGCGTTGATCATCGGTTCGATGGTGAAGGTCATGCCGGGCAGCAGTTCCGGGCCGGTGCCCGCCTTGCCATAGTGGAGCACCTGCGGTTCTTCGTGGAAGCTGCGGCCGATGCCGTGGCCGCAAAATTCGCGGACGACCGAGAAGCCGTTCTTTTCCGCATGGCGCTGGACGGCGGCACCAATGTCGCCCAAGTGAGCGCCCGGTTTCACCTGATCGATACCCACCCACAGGCATTCATGGGTAATCAGGCACAGGCGCTTGGCGAGAATGGAGGTTTCGCCGACCAAAAACATGCGGCTGGTGTCGCCGTGCCAGCCATCCTTGATCGTCGTGATGTCCAGATTGACGATGTCGCCCTTCTTCAGCGGCCGGTTATTGGGCACGCCATGGCAGACCTGATGATTGATCGAGGCGCAGATCGATTTTGGATAGGGCGGATAGCCCGGCGGAGCATAATTGAGCGGCGCCGGTACGCAGCCTTGGACGCCAACCATGTAGTCGTGGCATAGGCGATCCAGTTCCTCGGTGGTGACACCGGGTTTGACGAATGGAGCGATGTAATCGAGCACCTCGCCGGCCAGACGACCGGCGATGCGCATGCCTTCGATTTCCTCGGTGGTTTTGACGATGATGCTCATGGGTTTTGCCGTCGGGGATTGTTGGCCGCATTCTACCCAAGGCTCCGGCAAAGCATTGAACTCCTTGATGTCGTCTCATTAGGAAGGTTATAATCGGAAGCTTGTCCGGGAAGCCGGGCAAAATCCACACGCTCGGCGCCGAATGGGTGATCTTGATAAAAGATTGGTCGCGGCCGGGCGGAGGCTAACCCATATCGGAGATCTACCTATGAGCAGCACTACCATGCGCCAGATGCTGGAGGCCGGCGTTCATTTCGGCCATCAGACCCGTTTCTGGAACCCCAAGATGGCCAATTACATTTTCGGCCATCGCAACAAGATCCACATCATCAACCTCGAAAAGACCCTCGCCAAGTACAACGAGGCGATCGCTTTCGTGAAGAAGCTGACGGCCCAGAAGGGCACCGTTCTGTTCGTCAGCACCAAGCGTCAGGCGCGCGAAATCATTGCCGAGGAAGCGCTGCGCTGCGGCATGCCTTGCGTCGACGAGCGTTGGCTGGGCGGCATGCTCACCAACTACAAGACGGTCAAGCTGTCGATCAAGCGCCTGAAGGACATGGAGCAGATGGCCCAGGACAACCTCTTCGAGAAGATGTCGAAGAAGGAAGGGCTGATGCTGCAGCGTGAGCTGGTCAAGCTGCAAAAGAGCCTCGGCGGCATCAAGGACATGGGCGGCTTGCCCGATGCGCTGTTCGTCATCGACGTCGGTTACCACAAGATCGCCATCACCGAGGCCAACAAGCTGGGCATCCCGGTCATCGGCGTGGTCGATACGAACCACAGCCCGGAAGGTATCAATTACATCATCCCCGGCAACGACGATTCCTCGCGCGCCATCCGTCTTTATGCCCGTGGCGTCGCCGACGCGATCCTCGAAGGCAAGAACCAGTCGATGAACGAACTCGTACAGGCCGTTGCCGGCGACGACGAGTTCGTCGAGGTCGAGAACGAGTCTGCCAAGTAACGACAGGCCGGGACCGTTCAGGAATTCAACGAAATCTGGAGTGAAGTAATGGCGGAAATTACCGCAAGCATGGTCAAGGAACTGCGCGAGAAGACCGACGCGCCCATGATGGAATGCAAGAAGGCGCTGACCGAGGCCGATGCCGACATGGCCAAGGCCGAGGAAATCCTGCGCGTGAAGCTGGGCAACAAGGCAACCAAGGCGGCAGCACGTGTGGCCGCCGAGGGCGTGGTCGGCATGCACATGTCGGCCGATGGCAAGCTGGGTGCCGTGGTCGAGGTCAACTCGGAAACCGACTTCGTTGCCAAAAACGATGAGTTCATCGCGCTGGCCAAGGGTTGCGCTGACTTGGTCGCGTCGAAGAACCCGGCTGACGTGGCGGCACTGTCGGCGCTGCCGATGGGCGAAGGCACGGTCGAGACCACACGCACCGCGCTCGTTGGCAAGGTCGGCGAGAACATGACCCTTCGCCGTTTCGTGCGCATTGCGGCCAAGGGCAAGCTGGCGTCCTATGTTCACGGCGGCTCGAAGATTGGCGTCATGGTGGATGTCACCGGCGGCGACGATCAACTGGCTAAAGACATCGCGATGCACATCGCCGCGTCGAAGCCGAAGTCGCTCGATGCCTCGGGTGTTTCTGCCGACCTGCTCGACACCGAACGCCGTATCGCCATCGAAAAGGCGCGCGAAGCCGGCAAGCCCGAGAACATGCTGGAAAAGATCGCTGAAGGTACCGTCCAGAAGTACCTCAAGGACGTAACTCTGCTCGGCCAAGTGTTCGTCAAGGCCGAGGACGGCAAGCAGACCATCGAGCAACTGCTGAAGAGCAAGGGCGCGGCGGTCAACAGCTTCACGCTTTACGTCGTCGGTGAAGGCATCGAGAAGAAGGTGAACGACTTCGCCGCCGAAGTGGCCGCCCAGGCCGCTGCCGCCAAGAAGTAGGCCACCAAAGTCAGTCGTCGCGATACGCCGAGATATTAGCCACCATGCCAGCCTACAAGCGCATTCTCTTGAAACTCTCGGGCGAGGCCCTGATGGGGGAAGACGCCTACGGCATCAACCGCGATACGCTCTGGCGCATCGTCAATGAGGTCAAGGCGGTGGCCGATCTCGGCGTCGAAATCGGTGTCGTCATCGGCGGTGGCAATATCTTCCGCGGCATGGCGGGTGCGTCGACAGGCATGGATCGCGCGACNNTTTACGACCGATACGGCGGCGGCGTTGCGCGGCTCGGAGATTGGTGCCGACATCGTGCTCAAGGCGACGAAGGTCGACGGTGTCTACACGGCGGATCCGAAGAAGGATCCGGCCGCAACGCGTTTTGCCAAGATCAGCTTCGACGAGGCGATTGGTCGCAATCTGGCAGTGATGGATGCCACGGCATTCGCGCTCTGCCGCGACCAGAAGTTGCCCATCAACGTGTTTTCCATCTTCAAGGCGGGTGCCTTGAAGCGCGTTGTCATGGGTGAGGACGAAGGAACGTTGGTGTATTGCTAGGAGTTTGTGATGGTTGCCGAACTCAGGAAGACTACAGAACAGAAGATGCAGAAGAGCCTCGACGCTCTGAAGCAGGATTTGGCCAAGGTACGTACCGGCCGCGCTCACACTGGTATTCTCGATCACGTTCACGTCGAGTACTACGGGTCGATGATTCCACTCAGCCAGGTGGCGAACGTTACCTTGATCGACGCGCGGACCATTGGCGTTCAGCCATGGGAGAAGCCGATGATCGCCAAGGTCGAGAAAGCGATCCGCGACTCCGATCTCGGACTCAACCCGGCCACCCAGGGCGACCTGATCCGGGTGCCAATGCCGATGCTGACGGAAGAGCGCCGCAGGGACCTGATCAAGGTGATCAAGCACGAGGGCGAGACCGCGAAGGTCGCCGTGCGCAACTTGCGTCGCGACGCCAATACACATCTCAAGGATTTGCTCAAGAAGCATGAACTGGCCGAGGACGTCGAGCGGCGCGCCCAGGATGATATCCAGAAGTTGACTGATCGGTATGTCGCTGAAGTTGACAAGGCGCTCGCCGAAAAGGAAAAAGATCTGATGGCCATCTGAGCCATCGGATCGCGACTTGATGTCAGCCTTCGGCAGTTCTACCCAGACAGTTCCCGAATCGGGGGATGTGCCGAAACACGTTGCCATCATCATGGATGGCAACGGTCGCTGGGCCCGCAAGCGTTTCCTGCCGCGGGTAGCCGGGCACAAGCAGGGTGTCGATACGCTGAGGCGGGTCATCAAGGCCAGTATCGAGCGCGGCATCGAGTACCTCACCGTCTTTGCTTTCAGCTCGGAAAACTGGCGGCGGCCTTCCGAGGAAGTATCGTTCCTGATGAATCTCTTTGTGTCGGCGCTGAACGAAGAGGTGGCACGCCTGCACAAGAACGGGATTCGGCTGAAGATCGTCGGCGATCTCTCGCGGTTCGAGCTCCCTTTGCGGCAACTGATCGAAGCTGGCGAGCGAACTACCGCGGGCAACAGCCGGCTGACGCTGACCATTGCCGCCAACTACGGTGGTCGCTGGGACATCTTGCAGGCGTGCAATCGGCTGGCGCGCGCCCATCCCGAGAAGTGCGGCGAATGGTCCGAAGGCGATCTCGCGCCCTATCTTGCCATGGCCCATACGCCGGAGCCTGACTTGTTCATCCGTACCGGTGGCGAGGAGCGGATCAGCAACTTCATGATCTGGCAACTGGCCTACACAGAGTTGTATTTCACCGATCGCCTCTGGCCGGAGTTCGATGCAAAGACACTGGATGATGCGATTGCTTCCTATCAGCGTCGCGAACGACGGTTTGGCCGCACCAGCGCGCAGTTGCAGGCAGACGGAAGCAGCCTGCAACCCGAATCCCCCATGCAGCAATCGCAAGATGCTTAGAGCGCGGATCATNNGTGATGGTTTCGTGCCTGACGGCATACAACCAGCCGGATTTTGCCTATCCGAAATTGTGGGCGGTGTCAGCCGGCTTCTGGCTGGTTCTGGCACCTATCTGGCTTTGGCGCGGCTGGAAGATATCCAGCAACGACATGGCCGGCTACTTGGCCGGCTGGTTGATGATCGTGCCGACCTGGGCAGCGATGGTTGCCTTGCAGGACCGGAATCCCTGGTGGCTCTTTGCCGTTATGGCGCTGGTGTGGGTTGCCGATATCAGCGCTTATTTTGCCGGCCGGGCATGGGGTCGCCACAAGCTGGCGCCGGCCATCAGCCCCGGAAAGACATGGGAAGGCGTGTTGGGCGCCATCGTCGGGGTCACGGTTTATGGTGTTGCCGGCGCCCTGGTGGCAGGCATGTCGCCGCTTGGTGAACTTCGCTGGTGGCCGCTACTGGTGGCTTTGACTGCCGTCAGCATTGCCGGCGACTTGTTCGAATCTATGATCAAGCGCCAGGCAGGCGTCAAGGACAGCAGCCATCTGTTGCCCGGCCATGGTGGTTTTTTCGATCGTCTCGACAGCCAGACGTCCATGTTGCCGTTGGCAGCGCTGATCCTGCTGGGATGGCAATGGTGAGGCGCCAGCGGCTCACCATTCTGGGCGCAACGGGTTCGATCGGTGCCAGCACGCTCGATGTGGTGGCCAGGCATCCGGATCGTTTCGAGGTGGTGGCGCTCACCGGTCATCGCCGCCTCGATGTTCTGGAAACGCAATGCCGTCGTCACCAGCCGCGCTACGCTGTGGTCGGCGATATTGGCGATGCCAAGCGGCTCGCATTGTCGCTCGCTGGAACCGGAACGGAAGTCCTGGCGGGACCCAACGCATTCGATCAGATTGCCTCGCTTGCCGATGTGGATGTCGTCATGGCGGCCATTGTCGGCGCGGCGGGCTTGCCGCCAACATTGGCCGCAGTGCGTGCCGGCAAGCGGGTGTTGCTCGCCAACAAAGAGGCGTTGGTGATGGCCGGCGCCGTCTTCATGGCGGAGGTAAGGCGCTGCGGCGCCACGCTATTGCCGATCGACAGCGAGCACAACGCGGTTTTTCAGTCGCTACCGCCTTCATTCAATGGCAGTCTTGAGCGATCCGGTGTCCGGAAGATATTGCTGACAGCTTCAGGTGGTCCGTTTCGGACGACGCCGCTGGCGCAACTGTCCAACGTCACGCCGGACGAGGCCTGCGCCCATCCAAAATGGGTAATGGGCCGAAAAATATCGGTCGATTCGGCCACCATGATGAACAAGGGTCTGGAAGTCATCGAGGCCCGCTGGCTGTTCAACGCCGTAGCGGAACAGATCGAGGTGGTGATCCATCCGCAAAGCATCGTTCACTCGCTGGTACAGTATGTCGATGGCTCGGTCGTCGCCGAACTCGGCAA
>PMIH01000227.1:0-2697 GCA_003158255.1 Rhodocyclaceae bacterium | reverse complement strand
CTTTCCTCCGTATTGCCGATGTCATTTCCGCCGCGCTGGATGCCGTTCCGTCGGCGTCCGTCGATAATCTCGATGCCGTACTCAACGCTGATGCCGAGGGCCGCCAGGCCGCACGGCAGGCGCTGACGAAACTGGGACAATGAGTTCCGGTTCGCTGCTCTGGTACATCGGGGCCTTCGCCGTCGCGCTCGGGATTCTCGTTGTCGTCCACGAATTGGGGCACTACCTCGTCGCGCGCCTGGTAGGCATCAAGGTCCTGCGCTTCTCGGTCGGATTCGGCAAGCCTCTGTTGAGCCGTCGCTTCGGCGCTGACGGCACCGAATGGGCACTGGCTGCATTTCCGCTGGGTGGTTACGTCAAGATGCTTGACGAGCGCGAAGGCCCGGTTCCGGCCGAAGAGGCTCATCGCGCCTTCAATCGGCAATCCGTCCTCCGGCGATCATTGGTGGTGGCGGCGGGGCCGCTGGCCAACCTGCTGTTGGCCGTGTTTCTGTACTGGCTGTTGTTCATTCACGGCGTGAGCGAAATACGGCCCGTGCTTTCAGCTCCTCCTGCGGGCTCCGCTGCCGCGCAAGCCGGTGTCGAAGACGGCGAACTGGTTCGCGGCGTTTCGGGTGTCCCGGTGCAGACCATGCAAGAGTTCCGCTGGCAGTTGATGAAGCGGATCGTCGACCGTCTGCCGGTTGCGCTGGAAGTGCAAAACCGACGTGGCGATATTTTCTTTCGGGTGATCGATACGAGTGCCGTCGATGTCGGATCCCTGGATGCCGATTTTGCGCGGCTTCTTGGCTTGTCCTTGTTTCACCCCAGGCTCCAGCCGGTGATTGGTGTGGTAGCGCCCGATTCGGTCGCCGCGGCTGCAGGGCTTCGTGTAGACGATTTCGTGGCGAGCATCGATGGCAAGCCAATGTCGACATGGTCGGATATGGCCGCGACAATCCGGGATGCGCCCGGGAAACCTATTGCCATGACCGTTGTCCGAGGCGGGATGACCTACGAACTGAGATTGGTACCGAAAGCCGAAACCGAGGGAGGTCAAGTAGTCGGGCGCATCGGAGTTGGCGCTCGCGACGATCCGGAAACCCGCGCGCAACTTCTGATCGAGGTTCGTCTGGGACCGATGGCAGCGTTGGTGAAGGCAGCAGACCAGACCTGGGACACATCGATATTCAGTCTGCGCATGATCGGTCGCATGCTGGTTGGCGAGCAGTCATGGAAGAACATTTCAGGACCGGTCACGATTGCCGATTACGCCGGTCAGTCGGCGCGGCTTGGCATCGACCAGTTCCTCAAGTTTCTGGCGCTGATCAGCATCAGCCTCGGCGTTCTCAACCTGCTGCCCATCCCGATTCTGGATGGCGGGCATTTGCTGTATCATTTGATCGAGGTCATCAAGGGAAGTCCGCTGTCCGAGCGGGCTATGGAGGTCGGCCAGCATATCGGTGTCGGAATGCTTGCCCTCTTGATGGCTTTTGCCATTTTCAACGACATCAATCGCCTGATTTCTGGCTAGCCCCCCATGACCAAAAAGCCGATCGCAACTTTGATTGCGGCACTCGTGGCATCCCCGGTTCTCGCTTTCGATCCGGTCAAGATTACGGACATCCGGGTCGAGGGAATTCAGCGGACCGAGGCGGGCACAGTCTTCGGCTATTTGCCCGTCAAGGTCGGTGACACGATGACGGACGACGTGGCTGCCGACGCCGTCAAGAAGCTTTTTGCCACTGGCTTCTTCAAGGACGTGCGCCTGGAAATCGATCGCAGCGTACTTGTGGTCCTGGTTGAAGAAAGACCGGCGATTTCGGCCATCGACTTTGTCGGTCTCAAGGCCTTCGATAAGGAGCAGCTACGCAAGGGACTGCGAGACGTCGGTTTGGCGGAATCGCGCATCTTCGATCGGGCACTGGTCGAGCGGGCCGAGCAGGAACTGAAGCGGCAGTACCTCAGCCAGGGCCACTATGCCGTTCAGATTACGACGACCGTCACGCCGCTTGAGCGGAACCGCGTCGGCATCAACTTCAGCATCGAGGAAGGCGAGGTCGCCAAGATCAAGCAGATCAACATCATCGGCGCCAGTGCGTTCAAGGAAAGCGATCTCCTCGATTTGTTCGTGCTGCAAACACCCGGCTGGTTCACCTGGTATTCCAAGAACGACCAGTATTCGAAGCAGAAGCTTTCCGGTGATCTGGAAACGCTGCGCTCCTACTATCTGGATCGGGGTTACCTGGAGTTCAATGTCGAATCGACCCAGGTTGCCATTTCCCGGGACAAGCAGGACATCTACATCACCATCAATGTCAGTGAGGGCGAGAAGTACGCGATCTCTTCAGTGAAGCTGGCCGGAGAGCTGCTTTTGTCCGAGGATGAGATGGTCAAACTGGTGAAGATCAAGCCGGGCGAGAGTTATTCCCGGGAAAAACTGACCGAATCGACCAAGGCGATCGGCGAGCGGCTTGGCAACGAGGGCTATGCCTTCGCCAACGTCAATGCAGCGCCTGAGGTGGACAAGGACAAGCATGAGGTGGCATTCACCATTTTCGTCGACCCGGGTCGACGGGTCTACGTGCGGCGAATCAACGTCACAGGCAATACGCGCACGCGCGATGAGGTGGTGCGCAGGGAAATGCGGCAAATGGAAGCCAGTTGGTACGATGGCGACAAGATCAACAAGTCGCGTACCCGGGTGGATCGTCTTGG
>PMIH01000057.1 GCA_003158255.1 Rhodocyclaceae bacterium | reverse complement strand
ACGGCGCGGATCACCTCGAACACTTTGTGCACCATGAGCGGTGCGAGGCCCATCGACGGCTCGTCAAGCAGCAGCAGCTTGGGTCGGCCCATCAAGGCACGCCCGATCGCCAGCATCTGTTGCTCGCCGCCGGATAAGGTTCCGGCAAGCTGATTGGCGCGCTCCTTGAGACGCGGCAGCAACTCGTGGACCCGGTCGAGGTCGGCGGCAATTTCCCTGTCGGCACGATGGTAGGCGCCCATGGCCAGGTTTTCCGCCACAGTCAGTCGTGAGAACACGCCGCGCCCTTCCGGCACAAGTGCCAGTCCGCGCGAAATCAGCGCATGGCTGGGCAGGCCGTCGAGTCGTTCGCCCCGGTAATGCATTTCGCCCTTCGCGGGCAACAGGCGCGCCAGCGCCTTGAGCGTGGTCGTCTTTCCTGCCCCGTTGGCGCCGATCAGGCAAACCATCTCGCCTGCCTCGACCGCAAAGGAAATGCCCTTCACCGCGGCAATGCCGCCGTAGTTCACCTCCAGGTTCAGAACGTCAAGCAGTACCGCCAAGATAGGCCTCGATCACTTTTGGATTCTTCTGCACGCTTGCCGGCACGTCCTCGGCGATCTTCTCGCCGTAGTCGAGCACCGCCACACGGTCGCACAAGCCCATCACCAGCCGAACGTCGTGCTCGATCAGCAGTACAGTCAGGCCGTCGGCACGCAAACCTTCGATCAGCACTTTCAAGCCGGCAGTCTCGGTGGCGTTCATGCCGGCCGCGGGCTCATCGAGCGCCAGCAGCTTTGGTTCCGTGGCCAGCGCGCGCGCAATCTCGAGCCGGCGCTGGTCGCCATAGGCAAGGTGACGGGCGATGGTATCGGCACGGTGTTCAATGCCGACATAGCGGAGCAGCTCCTCGGCCCGCCGCCGGATGGCCGCCTCTTCCTTGCGGGTAGCCTGATTCCGGAAGACGGCGCCAAGCACGCCCGCCCGCGTGCGCAGGTGGCGGCCCACCATGACGTTCTCAAGCGCGGTCATGTTCGCGAACAGGCGGATGTTCTGAAAGGTGCGGGCGACACCGGCATGCGCGACCTGATGCGGACTGGACAGGCGCAGGGGCTTGCCGTCGAAGGAAATCTCGCCGACATCGCGTTGGTACAATCCGGTCAACACGTTGAAGAAGGTAGTCTTGCCGGCGCCATTGGGGCCGATCAAACCATAGATCTCGCCGGCGGCAATTGTCAGCGACACCTCCTTCAGCGCCTGCACACCGCCGAAACTCTTGCCGACGCCACGCGCCTCAAGCAGCACAGTCATCGGCCGAGTTCCCGGCGATGACGCGGCTCGGGCCAAAGACCGGCGGGCCGGTAGAGCATGACGGCAATCAGCGCCAGGCCGAACAGCAGCATGCGCAGGGCTTCCGGATCCAGCAGCACTTTGCCGAACATCGCGTGTTGCACGGGCCCGGCGCCCTGGCGAAACGCTTCCGGCAGGATGGTCAGCATCAGACCGCCCAGAATCACGCCGGGAATATGCCCCATGCCGCCCAGCACGACCATGCACAGCACCATGATCGATTCCATGAGGCCGAAACTTTCCGGCGACACGAACTCCTGGAAACTGGCGAACAAGCCGCCGGCGATACCGCCGAAACTGGCGCCCATCGCGAAGGCGAGCAGCTTGACGTTGCGGGTGTTGATGCCACAGGCTTTCGCGGCCACCTCGTCTTCGCGGATCGCCACCCAGGCGCGGCCGATGCGCGAATCCTGAAGGCGGATGCCGACGAATACCACTGCCAGCGCCATGATGACAAAGACATAGTAGTAGAGCATGACGCCTGAGATGCTGAAGCCACCGATGTCGACCGGCTTCGACAGCTGATGGCCGAACAACATGATCGGGTCGATGCGGGCGATGCCCTTGGGGCCGTTGGTAATGTTGATTGGTGCGTTGAGGTTGTTCAGGAAGATGCGAATGATTTCGCCGAAGCCGAGCGTGACGATGGCGAGGTAGTCGCCACGCAGGCGCAGCGTCGGCGCCCCGAGCAGGATGCCGAACATTCCGGCCACCAGTGCCCCGAGCGGCAACACCGCCCAGATCGGCCAATGCAGCCCGAAGTGCGGCGACGCCAACAAGGCGTAGAGGTAAGCACCGACGGCGTAGAACGCGATGTAGCCGAGATCGAGCAGGCCGGCGAAGCCGACGACGATGTTGAGGCCAAGCGCCAACATGATGTAGAGCGCTGCGAAGTCGAGCACGCGTACCCAGGCATTGCCTAGACTGGCGCCGATGACCAAGGGCGCAATGGCCAGCGCCACCGCGATCAAGCCCATGCCGAGCCAAGACTTTCTAGGCACGCTCGGACACCTTTTCGCCCATCAGACCGGATGGGCGGAAAACGAGGACGGTGATCAGGACAAAGAAGGCGAATACATCCTGGTAGGCGGAACCGAATATGCCGCCGCTCAGGTCGCCGATGTAGCCGGCGCCGAGCGCCTCGATGACGCCGAGCAGCACGCCGCCAACCATGGCGCCGGCGAGGTTGCCGATGCCACCGAGCACTGCGGCGGTGAACGCCTTGAGGCCGAGGATGAAGCCCATGTTGTAGTGGGCGATGCCGTAGTTGGCGGAGATGAGCACCCCCGCCAGCGCCGCCAGCCCCGAACCGATAATGAAGGTGAGCGATATGATGCGGTTGGCATCAACGCCCATGAGGCCGGCGATGGCCGGATTCTCGGCGGTGGCGCGCATCGCCCTACCCAGGCGCGTCCGACTGACCAGCAACATCAGACCGGCCATCGTGACCGCGGCGACAACGACGATGATCACCTGGATTTCGGTATACGATGCGCCAAAGATTTCGTGGCGATCGGCAGGCAGCAACTCCGGCACCGAGTGATAGCTGCGGCCCCAGATCAGCATGGCAAGTTGCTGGAGCACGATGGAGACGCCGATGGCGGTAATCAGGGGTGCAAGCCGCGGCGCGTTGCGCAATGGTCGGTAGGCGACGCGCTCGATGGTGAACCCGAGCGCCATGCAGACCACCACCGCAAAGACCAAACCGATCAATACCACCACGGGACCGGGCAGGCCACTGTCCGCGAGTAGCCGGATGATGGTCAGCGATGACAGCGCGCCGATCATCACGACTTCGCCATGGGCAAAGTTGATCAGCCCAAGAATGCCATAGACCATCGTGTATCCCAACGCGACCAGCGCGTAGATGCTGCCCAGGGTCAGGCCATTGATGAGCTGCTGGAGGAAAATGTCCATGGCGCCGATGATAAGAGAAACGGCACCCGCAGGTGCCGTTTCGATGGTCGTTGCAGCCGCCTTACTTCTTCTCGGCCACGGGCGCCGGCGCGGCCTCGGCGGGCTTCGCTTCCACAACTGGCGCAGCAGCCGCAACCGGCGCCGCAGCACCGCCAATCGTCTCCAGCGACTCCCACTTGCCACCCTTGGCCACATAGAGACTGATGGCGCCGTCCTTGAGGTCGCCGTTCTCGTCAAAGGTGATGTGCGTAGTCACGCCCTGATAGTCGGTCTTCGGCAGTTCGGCCAGGATCTTGGCCGATTCGGCCGACTGGGCGCGCTTGATCGCCTCGACCACGACCATCACCGCGTCGTACGCGTACGGCGCATAGAGCTGGATCTCGCCGTACTTGGCATTGAAGCGCTCGATGAACTTCGGGCCGCCCGGCATCTTGTCGTACGGAATTCCGGGCAGCGAGCAGTAATGGCCATCGGCAGCTTCGCCGGCGTTCTTGACGAATTCGGTCGTGCAGCCGCCGTCGCCCATCAGGAGCTTAGATTTGACACCGAGCTGCTTCATCTGCATCGCCATGGGCGCCGCTTGCGGGTCCATGCCGCCGTAGAAGATAAGATCGGGCTTCTTGCCCTTGATCTTGGTCAGGATGGCCTTGAAGTCCACGGCCTTGTCGTCGGTGTGCTCCTCGGCGACAACCTTGACGCCTGAGGCGACGGCCGATTTCTTGAACTCGGTGGCGAGACCCTCGCCATAGGCGGTCTTGTCGTCAATGATGGCGACCGTCTTGGCCTTCAACTGATTGCCGGCATAGGCGCCGAGCACCCTGCCCTGTTGCTCGTCGTTGGCCATGACGCGGAACGTTGTCTTGAAGCCCTGGTGCGTGTAGGTGGGATTCGTGGCCGACGGCGAGACTTGGGGGATGCCGGCGTCGGAGTAGATCTTCGAGGCCGGGATCGTGGTGCCGGAATTCAGGTGGCCGATGACCGCGTTGACCTTGGCATCGACGAACTTCTGCGCAACGAGAATGCCTTGCTTCGGGTCAGCCTGATCGTCCTCGCCCTGCAATTCGAAGATGACATCGCGACCGCCGATCTTGACCTTGGCGGCATTGGCGTCGTCGACCGCCATACGGGCGCCGTTCTCGTTGTCCTTGCCGATGTGGGATTGCGGGCCGGTCAGCGGCGCCGAGTGGCCCAGCTTGACGACCAGCGGTGGTGGCGCCGCAGCCGCTGGCGCGGCGGGCGGAGCGGCTTCTTCCTTCTTGCCGCAACCGACGGCGATCAGCGCGGTAGCGACGGCGACAGACATTATCTTGACGGGAATGGGCATGCGAGGTCTCCGATTTTGTTGGCGATGGCGGGGGCGATTCTGCGCGGGCCGCCATGCGCTGTCAATTGAGCGCAAGGCCCGACAATACAAACCAAAAAACCCGCGGCGGCGGGTTTCTCATTGGTTGGAACAGGATTACTTGGCGCCGGACAGAACCCACCTGACCAGGGTCTTGATGTCTTCGTCCTTGACGGTCG
>PMIH01000322.1 GCA_003158255.1 Rhodocyclaceae bacterium | reverse complement strand
ACCTCAGGATCGAACGATCAACAGCCATCGCCTCGGGCCGTCGAATAGCGAGAGCGATAACATCGTCATCGTCCCCAAGGTTGCAACCGACAAGCAGCCGGACGCCGACAAGAAAGCCGCCGAGGCGAAGGAAAAAGCCGCTCAGGCACAAAGGGATCGCGCCGATGACGCGATACGGCAGCAGAACTGCGAGCGGGCCCAACAAAATCTACAGGGAATCGAGTCCGGCCAAATCCGCTTTCGCATGGGCGCGAACGGGGAGCGTGAAGCTCTCGACGGCAGTGTGAGAGATGCCGAACTGGCGCAGGCGCGTCAGGCAATGGATTCCAACTGTAGTCCGCGGCCAGCGAAGGCCACGAAGAAATAGGTTCCGACTCGGACCTATTCTTCGCTTGGACCGCCCCCCTTTTTCATGACCTTGCCCTCTGCCGCGCGCTGCTTGCGGACTTCCTTCGGGTCTGCGATCAGCGGCCGGTAGATCTCGACGCGATCGCGTTCGCGCACCACGGTATCCATGCGGCTGAGCTTGCCATAGATGCCAACCTTTGTCTTGGCAAGGTCGATTTCCGGGTAGCGTTGCGTCAACCCCGAGGCTTCGATGGCGTGCTGGATAGTGCTTCCTTCCGGCACCCTCAGTCGGACGACGTCCTGCCGGTCGGGCTTCGCGTAAGTGACTTCAATTTGGAGGATGGACTCAGCCATAGACGTGTTGCGCCCGTTTGACGAAAGATTCAACGAAGGTATTGGCGATGTGGTGGAAAACCGGCCCCAGCGCCTTCTCCAGTATTTTGCTGGAAAACTCGTACTGTAGGCGAAACTCGACCTTGCATGCGGTCTCGCCCAGCGGCGTGAAACGCCAGCCGCCGTCCATGCTCCGGAAAGGGCCTTCGCGCAGTGCGATGTTCATCCGGCGTGGCGTTTCCTTGGTGTTCTCGGTAGCGAAATGCGCCTTGAGGCCATGGTAGCTGATGTGGATACGCGCTGCGGTCTTGGTGTCGGTTCGTTCCAGCAACTCGGTGCCACCGCACCAGGGCAGGAATTTTGGATAGTCCTCGACATGATCGACGAGCTCGAACATCTGTACGGCGGTGCGCTCGATGAGGACGGACTTTTCGACGACGGCCATTCTGCTTCGCTGGTTTAGAATTGGNNGCCGGTCGCGCCCAGATCAAGGAAGCTTACGTCGTCGTCAAGGACGGCGAGATATTCCTGATCGGCGCCCACATCAGCCCGCTTGCCCAGGCGTCAACACACGTCAGCCCCGACCCGGTACGCACCCGCAAGGTGCTGCTGCACCAGAAGGAAATCGGCAAGCTGATCGGCAAGGTCGAACGCGCTGGCTTTGCGCTGGTGCCGCTCGACCTGCATTTCACCAAGGGTCGCGTCAAGATCGAGATCGGCCTGGCCAAGGGCAAGAAGCAGTTCGACAAGCGCGAATCCGAGAAAGAGAAGGATTGGGTGCGCGAGAAGAGCCGCGTCATGAAGGCGGCCCGATAGGCGGCACGCTAACGGCGTACTCCCACGGGGATTCCCTCCGGTCACACCACGACTGACTTTCAGCCCTTGCTGCCGAGCAAGCCGCGCAACGTCGCCTGAATATCCGCCGGCAGCAGAATGGTCTTGGCGTTCTGCGAATCGGCAAGCTTGCTCATGGCGGTGATGTACTTCTCGCCCAGCATGTAGCGCATCGGCGCTTCCTCCGTGCCGATGGCGGCGGTTACCCGCTTGATCGCCTCGGCGCTCGCCGTAGCCAGCGTAACCTGGGCGTTGGCGTCGCGCTGGGCCGCTTCCAGCCTTGCCTCGGCTTGCAGGATCATCGACTGCTTTTCACCTTCCGCCCGCGTCACCATGGCCTTGCGCTCGCGTTCGGCCGAAGCCTGCATTTCCATCGCCTTCTGCATCGACGGTGACGGCTTGATGTCCTGAATCTCGACCGACTTCACGGTCAGGCCCCAGTCGATCGCCTCGTCGGAAATGCTCTCGCGCAAGCGTGCCTTGATCTTGTCGCGGTTCGACAGCGCCTCGTCGAGTTGCATCTCGCCGACGATGGAGCGCAAGGTCGTCATGATCATGTTGCGGATCGCTTCGGAGAAGTCCGTCACGCCGTAGACCGCCTTGATCGGATCGGTGACCTTGATGAAAGCGATGGCGTTGGTGACGATCACGGCGTTGTCGCGCGTGATGACTTCCTGCTCCTGGACATCGAGGATGATGTCCTTGGTCACTAGTTTGTAGCGAACATCATCGAAGTACGGAATGATGATGCTGAGACCAGGAAGAAGTGTCCTGAGGTACTTGCCCAGCCGCTCGACTATCCACTCTTCGCCTTGCGGCACAATGCGCACGCCCTTGAACAACGTAATGATGGCAAATGCGAGTAGTGCGACGACAACGATGAAACCTTCGTTCATGACGTCCTCCCGACTTTCAACAGACTACCTTCAACCGCAATGACTTTGACGCGGGTCCCTGGACCGATTTCCTCATCGGCGATGCAGGGCCAGGTATCGGCACCCAATAATGGCTTCTGGAAGCGCACCTCGCCGCGCCCGAACGGCGAGACAGGCTGCGTCAGCAGACCGGCCTCCCCGATCATGGCCGGTTCCGACATGCCAACGCGTGTCTTATGGCTGTCCTGTCGGAACACCTTGAACCAGAGGAACACCAATAGCAGCGAGACGACCAGCCAGACGCCCAACTGCGCGGTGAGGCCGATCGTGGCCACGGCCACCACCAGCGCCACGATCAGCGCGCCCAACCCAAACCAGACCAGCACGAAAGCCGGCACCGCCAGTTCGGCGAGAATCAGAACGATGCCTGCAACTGCCCAGTGCCACCACTCCGGCTGCATTGCGAATCCCCTATTTCTTGGCCAGCCTCAGCCACGTATCCACTACAGTATCAGGATTCAGGGAAATGCTCTGGATTCCTTCGGCCATCAGCCACTCGGCGAAATCGGCGTGATCGGATGGCCCCTGGCCGCAAATGCCAACGTATTTGCCCAACCGGTTGGCGGTCGAAATCGCCATCGACAGCAACTGCTTCACCGCCGGATCGCGCTCGTCGAACGAATGCGCGACCAGGCCGGAATCGCGGTCCAGGCCGAGCGTCAGTTGAGTCAGGTCGTTGGAGCCGATGGAGAAGCCGTCGAAGTGCTGGAGGAACTGTTCGGCCAGCAAAGCGTTGGACGGAATTTCGCACATCATGATGAGACGCAAGCCATTCTCGCCACGCCTGAGCCCGTTCTCGGCCAACAGTTCGACCACGCCTTTGCCTTCTTCGACAGTACGCACGAAGGGCACCATCAACTCGACGTTGCTGAGCCCAAGTTCGTTGCGCACCTTCTTCATGGCGCGACACTCCAGGTCGAAGCAATCGCGGAAGGAATGGGCGATGTAGCGCGAAGCGCCCCGGAAGCCGAGCATCGGATTCTCTTCCTCGGGCTCGTAGATATCGCCACCGAGGAGCTTGCGGTACTCATTCGACTTGAAGTCGGAGAGCCGCACGATCACCGGCTTCGGATAGAACGCGGCCGCGATCGTCGCCACGCCCTCGACCAGCTTCTCGACGAAGAATTCCTCGGGACTCGCATAGCCACGCGCGCGGCGAGAGATCTCGGCCTTCAAGCTTTCCTTCATTTCGGAAAACTCAAGGATGGCCTTGGGATGCACGCCGATCATGTTGTTGATGACGAATTCGACACGCGCCAGGCCGACACCCGCATTGGGCGTCTGGGCGAACTCGAACGCCAGTTCGGGATTGCCGACGTTCATCATTACCTTCAAAGTCAGTGGTGGCAGCACGCCGACATCCTGGCTGGTCACCTCGAATTCAAGCGCATCGCGATAAACATGGCCGGTGTCACCCTCGGCGCAACTGACGGTGACCGTCTCGCCTTCCGTCAGCACGGCGGTGGCATCGCCGCAACCGACGATGGCCGGAATGCCCAGTTCGCGCGCAATGATGGCGGCATGACAGGTGCGCCCACCACGGTTGGTGACGATGGCCGCGGCGCGCTTCATCACCGGTTCCCAGTTCGGGTCGGTCATGTCGGCAACCAAGACGTCGCCGGGTTGCACGCGGTTCATCTGGGCCGGATCCTTGACGATGCGCACCGGACCGACGCCAATCTTCTGGCCGATGGCGCGGCCAGTCGCCAGCACCTTGCCGAACTGCTTGAGCCGGTACTTCTCGATTGCCCCGTGGGTCGCCTGTGACTTCACCGTTTCCGGCCTTGCCTGGAGGATGTAGAGCTTGCCGTCGCCGCCATCCCGGCCCCATTCGATGTCCATCGGTCGCCCGTAGTGCTTCTCGATGATCATGGCGTAGCGCGCCAGTTCGAGTACGTCGGCATCGGTGAGCGAGAAGCGGTTGCGATCGGCCTCGTCGACATCGACGGTGCGCGTGCTCTTGCCCGCTTCCTTCTTGTCGGTGAAGACCATCTTGATCAGCTTGGACCCGAGATTGCGACGAATGACCGCCGGCTTGCCGAGCGCCAGCGTGGGCTTGTGCACGTAGAACTCGTCCGGGTTCACGGCGCCCTGCACGACCGTTTCACCCAGACCGTAGGAGGCGGTGACGAATACCACGTCCTTGAAGCCGGATTCCGTGTCGATGGTGAACATGACGCCCGCGGCACCGGTATCCGAACGCACCATGCGCTGAATGCCGGCAGAGAGCGCCACGTCGGCGTGGGCGAAGCCCTTGTGCACGCGATAGGCGATGGCGCGATCGTTGTACAGGGAAGCAAACACTTCCTTGATCGCGTGGAGGATGTTCTCGTACCCGTGAATATTGAGGAAGGATTCCTGCTGGCCGGCGAACGAAGCGTCGGGCAGATCCTCTGCAGTCGCGGAAGAGCGAACTGCAAACGTGGCGCCCGGGCCGCTGGTTGCGATCAGCGCCTCGTACTGCGTCTTGATTTCGGCTTCAAGGGCTGGCGGGAAAGGCGTTTCAACGACCCATTGACGAATCTGCGCGCCGGTCTTCAGCAAGGCATCCACGTCATCGACGTCGAGTTTGTCGAGGGCGGCGTTGATCCGATCTGCGAGCCTAAGATGGGAGAGGAACTCCCGGTAGGCTGCCGCCGTCGTCGCAAACCCGCTCGGCACACGCACGCCGGAGGCCGCCAACTGGCTGATCATCTCGCCCAACGAAGCATTCTTGCCGCCGACATCACCGACGTCGGTCATGCGCAGTTGTTCGAAGGCGATTACGTTGCGAGTCATACTCCACTCCCTCTTGAATTTGTGTGGGGATAAAAAAGCGGCTATTTTAGCAATTTTGCTGCACCGCACACATCCTTAAGCAAGCTTATGCGAACGGTTTTCTTCATTTCCGATGGCACCGCGATTACCGCTGAAACGGTTGGCCACAGTCTACTTTCCCAGTTCGAGGGGATCTCCTACCATCAGGAGCGAATTCCGTTCATCGATACGGCGGAGAAAGCTCAGGAGTGCCGGCGTCGCATAGAGGAAGCCAAGGCGCGCGACGGCGTCCGGCCGGTGGTGGTTTCTACACTGGTTGACCCAGCCACCGCCAGGCCTGTCCGCGAGGCCGATGCTCTGCATCTGGACTTCATCTCCACGTTCATCATTCCGCTCGAGGCAGAACTCGGCATCAAGTCCTCGCGCGCGATCGGTCGCGGCCACAGCGGCGCCACCAGCCAGGACTATGCGGCACGCATAGAAGCCATCAATTTCACCCTCGCCCACGACGACGGGGTTTCCAAC
>PMIH01000029.1 GCA_003158255.1 Rhodocyclaceae bacterium | reverse complement strand
TCGATCCGCTTGCCTTCGACGTAAACGCCGTCGGTGCTGGTCATGCCGACCCGCAGTCCCTTGCGGGAAAGAATGTTGGCAATCAGCCGCACCGTCGTCGTCTTGCCGTTGGTGCCCGCTACTGCAACCACGGGAATGCGGGCATCGTCGCCACGCTCGAACATCATCGAGACGATGGCATCGCCGACGGCGCGTCCCTTGCCGAAGGAGGGGGTGAGGTGCATGCGCAGGCCCGGTGCGGCGTTGACTTCGACGATGCCGCCGCCCTGGTTTTCCAGCGGTTTCAGCACACTGTCGCAGATGACGTCGATACCGCAGATGTCGAGGCCGACCATTTGCGCCGCTGCCACCGCTGCCGAGGCCATGTCGGGATGAACGTCGTCCGTGACATCGGTAGCGGTGCCGCCGGTCGACAGGTTGGCATTGTTGCGCAGTACCACGCGCGCACCTTTGGCTGGAACCGATTCGGCGGTGAAGCCCTGCTTGGCCAGCGTTGCCAGGGCGATGTCGTCGAAGCGGATCTTGGTCAGTGACGTGGCATGGCCAGTGCCGCGACGCGGATCCTTGTTGACCTCGTCGACCAGTTCGCGCACGCTGCGTTTGCCGTCGCCGAAGACTTGCGGCGGATCGCGCCGGGCCGCGGCGATCAGGCGGTCGCCGATTACCAGCATCCGATAGTCGTGGCCGGACAGGTAGCGCTCGACCAGGATGGCGTCGCTGAACTCGGCGGCGGCAGCGTAGGCCGCCAGCACCTGGTCACGTGTTTCGAGATTGACGGCAACGCCCTTGCCCTGGTTGCCGTCCTGCGGCTTGACCACGACCGGAACACCGATTTCCTGTGCCGCAGCCCAGGCATCCTCGGCATTGGCTACCGGGCGGCCATGGGGAACGGAAACGCCGCCGGCATGGAGCAGGCGCTTGGTCAGTTCCTTGTCCTGGGCGATGGATTCGGCGATGGCGCTGCTGCGATCGGTTTCCGCCGCCTGAATACGTCGTTGCTTGCTGCCCCAGCCAAACTGCACCAGGCTGCCCGAGGTCAGGCGCCGGCAGGGAATGCCCCGCGCAGTCGCGGCCTGGACGATCGATCCGGTGCTGGGCCCGAGGCGTTCGTCTTCGTCGAGTTCGCGCAGACGGTGGAGCGCCGCGTCGAGGTCGAACGATTGATCTTCGGCAGCCGCACGGCAGAGCGACTCGGCAAGTTCGAAAGCGAGACGGCCGACGGCTTCCTCGCTGTACTCGACGACGACCTGGTAGATGCCAGGTTCCAGCGTGGCCGTAGTGCGGCTGAAAGTCACCGGGCAACCGGCCTGCGCCTGGAGTCCGAGCGCGGCAAATTCCAGGGCATGCGCCATGGATATGGATTCGGCATGGCTGGTCGGGGCAAGGAAGCCGATTTCAGGAAAGCGCGCGCGCAGTCGTTCTTCGAACCCGTCGATGTTGGCGATGGATTGTTCTTCCTGAGGGCAGGAGACGATGGCCTCGATGGCGGTGTGCCGACTCCAGAGATTGGGGCCGCGCAGCGCCCGGATGCGTGAAACTTCCATGACTATGTCCTATGCTTTCCTGGCCTGCCGGGCATCTTTGCCGGCGTGATGGGTTTCGATCCCGGCGCGGATCAGGTCGGGCGCAACGGCCAGCGCCCAGGCCGCCGCTGCTGCCGCTGCAAATGTTGCCGCCTGGGTGCGATCCCGGACGAGGTCGATGGTGGCTGGCGTTGTCAGCGGCATTTCCTGGTTGCCGCTGGCCAGTACCAGGCCGTCGGCGCGGAAGAATACCGAGCGGCGGCCTTGCGCGCGATGCTCGGCGATCACCGGGTTGTCAGCGTCGAGGCTGAAGAAGATCACCTCGCCATCGCACAGCGGCGCCAGCGGGACGATCAACGGGTCGTCGGCATTCAGTACGGCAACGCCTTCCGGCAGGACCACGTCGACCAGCGTGCGTAGCACGTTGGTCAATTGCTCCGGCGTTTCGATGTAGCGATCGGCCACCTGCTCGGCCGGATCGATGTTGGTGACGACCGCCACCTGGCAGCGGTCATAGGCAAGCCCTTCGGCAACGATGCTGCGGGCGCCGGTTTCGAGTACGGCGGTTTCGATCGCGCGATTGATGAGGATCCGGTGCGCTGCCGCCCAGTTGGCGCCGTCCGTCTTGCTCAATCGACGCGTGCCGAGGAAGGACCCCTCGCTGCATGCAAGTCCGATCTGGACGCCGGTCAGCTGCAACAGGTCCGTCAGCAGGCGGGCGACGGCGGTTTTCCCCTGGCTGCCGGTGATGCCGATGACGGGAATGCGACCGTCTTCGCCAACCGGGAATAGATGTTTGGCTATCGCTTCGCCGACGGCACGCGGTTTGCCCTCTGCGGGCTTGAGGTGCATGAGAAGGCTGGGGCCGGCGTTGACCTCGACGATGGCGCCGTGCGTCTCGGCCAGCGGCCGGGAAATGTCCTCCGCGACAAGGTCAATGCCGGCGATGTCGAGGCCGACGATACGCGCCGCGAGCGTGGCGGCGGCGGCGACATCCGTATGCACGTCGTCGGTTTCATCGTAGGCCAGATCGCCCTGGCGTTTGAGGAGGACGTTGATGCCAGCGGCGGGAACCGATTCCGGGCCCAGCCCTTGGCGTTCCAGCTCGAGCAAGCCGATCGTCGATTCGGCAAGAACCAGTGGCGAGAGCGGGAACTCCTCCGCGTCGCCGCAACGCGGATCGGCATTGATCTGGCTCTCGACTAATTGCAGGATCGTCGATTTGCCATCGCCGACCACGGACAGTGTTGTGCCGCGAATCGCCGCGACGACGCGATTGCCCACGACCAGCAGGCGGTGGGAGTCGCCGCGCACGAAGCGTTCGACCATCACGCCGCTGCCCTCGCCGAGAGCGGCGTGGTAGGCCTTTTCCACTTCGGCACGGGTGTTGAGATCGGTGAATACGCCACGGCCATGGTTGGCGTCCGTCGGCTTCACGACCACCGGCAAGCCCACGTCCTCGGCGGCCTGCCAGGCATCGGCGGCGTCGTCGACTTCACGGCCTTCGGGGATCGGCACGCCGCAGGCCGCGAGCAGTCGCTTGGTCAGGTCCTTGTCGCTGGCGATGGTTTCGGCGATGGCGCTGGTGCGGTCGCTCTCGGCCGTCCAGATGCGGCGGCTGCGCGCACCGTAGCCAAGTTGCACGAGATTGCCGTCGGTGAGGCGGATTGACGGAATGCCGCGCTCGGTGGCGGCATTGACGATGCAGGCCGTGCTCGGACCGAGGCAGTGCGTGTCGGCGATCTTGTGCACTTCGGCGACGGCCGCATCGACATCGAAAGGTCGGTCTTCGATTGCGGCCAGCATCAGTTGCCGCGCCGATTCCAGGCAGGCGCGGGTGACTTCTTCCTGGCGCGAACGGACGACCACCTTGTACAGCCCGCGCACCGAGGTGCTGCGCGCCTTGCCGAATCCAGTTCGCTGGCCGGCGAGATTCTGCAACTCCAGCGTCACGTGTTCGAGAATATGGGCGGCCCAGGTGCCTTCACGCAGTCGTTGCACGAAACCGCCACGTTCGCCGACGCTGCATTTGTGCTCGATCAGCGAGGGCAGCCAGGCGGTCAGCCGATCGACAAAGCCGGGCAGCGTGTTCGAGGGGAAATCCTCCAGATCGCCGATGTCGACCCAGGCCTCGAGCGCCGGCCGGTAGGTCCAGACGTTGGGTCCGCGCAGGGGGGTGATGCGGATGATGTCGAGCTTCTTCATGGTGTTGTCGCTGCTTGCGGCATCCGGTTGCGAGATGCGCTTCAGCGCAGATAAACGTGAGGCGAAGCGATTAGTTTACCGGACGCCCGAAAATGGTGCGAGAAACCTTGCCGATTGCGTGCTCCTGCCGGGATTCGGGGTGGCGGCTATACTTCGCGCCATGACGCTATCACAATTGCCCCGCGCGGGCGCCGAGCCGATTTCGCTGCCCGAAGCCTGGCGTACCAGCACGACTGACTTTCTGAAAGGTGGCGAGCCGGTTCTCGCATGGCTGACGCCGGATCTCGACGGCAATCTCAACTTCGCCCGCGGACTGATCGTCGTCACCGATCGGCGCCTGATCACCCGAGCGACGAGTGATGCCGCTTGGCAGGAATGGCCATACCGGCAGGGGATGACGCTGCAAAGCCACGACCACGCGGGTGTCGCCACGCTCGAACTGCGCGACGCCGACTCGCGCCTGGCTTGCTGGCGCTACACGCTGGCCGAAAACGTGCATTCGCTGCGCCTGCTTTCCGAGTTCGAGCGACAACTGGAGAGCCACTGCACTGGCCGTCCCGTGCCGCCGCCTGAAGACGCGGTCTGCCCGACCTGCAGCACGCCGCTGGAGCCGGACCAGGAAGAGTGCCCCGTGTGCAGCAAGGTCATCCACACGCCACCGTCGACGTGGACGCTCTTGCGGCTGTGGCGCTTTGCACGGCCGTATCAATGGCGCCTGCTCGCCGCGTTCCTGCTGATGCTGACGGCCACCGCCGCGACGTTGGTGCCGCCCTACCTGACGATGCCGTTGATGGACAAGATTCTGATTCCGTATCAGAACGGCAAACCCATCGACGTGCATCTAGTCACGCTTTACCTCGGCGGGCTGCTCGGCGCGGCGCTGGTGGCATGGAGCCTGGGCTGGATCAAGACCTACATTCTGGCGTTGGTTTCCGAGCGCATCGGCCGCGACCTGCGCACCGCGACGTTCGAGCACTTGCTCAACCTGTCGCTCGAATATTTCGGCGGCAAGCGCACCGGCGACCTGATGGCGCGCATCGGCTCGGAGACTGACCGCATCAACGTCTTCCTCTCGCTGCACCTGCTCGACTTCGCTACCGATATCCTGATGATCGGCATGACGGCGGTGATCCTGGTTTCGATCAATCCCTGGCTTGCCCTGGTGACGCTGCTGCCGCTGCCGTTGATCGCCTGGATGATCCATTACGTTCGCGACAAGCTGCGCACCGGCTTCGAGAAGGTCGACCGCGTCTGGGCCGAAGTGACCAACGTGCTGGCCGACGTGATTCCCGGCATCCGCGTCGTCAAGGCCTTTGCCCAGGAGAGCCGCGAAGCCGAGCGCTTCCATGAGGCCAACCGCCACAACCTGGCGCTCAACGATCGCATCAACAAGACCTGGTCGCTGTTCTCGCCGACCGTGACGCTGCTGACCGAAATCGGTCTGCTGGTCGTCTGGGGCTTCGGCATCTGGCAGGTGGGGCACGACCAGATCACCGTCGGCGTGCTGACGGCATTCCTTGCCTACATCAGCCGCTTCTACTCGCGACTGGATTCCATGAGCCGCATTGTCTCGGTGACGCAGAAGGCGGCGGTCGGTGCCAAACGCATCTTCGATATCCTCGATCACGTGTCGAGCGTGCCCGAGCCCGTCAATCCTGTGCACTTGTCGAACGTGACCGGCCGCATCGAACTGCGCGATGTCGGTTTTCGCTACGGCAATCGCGCCGTCATTCGCGGCATCAGCCTCGGCATCGAACCCGGCGAGATGATCGGCCTGGTCGGCCACAGCGGCTCCGGCAAGAGCACCATGGTGAACCTGATCTGCCGCTTCTACGACGTCACCGAAGGCGCGATCCGCATCGACGGCGCCGACATCCGCTCCGTACCGGTGGCCGAGTACCGCCGCCATATCGGCCTCGTGTTGCAGGAGCCATTCCTCTTCTTCGGCACCATCGCCGAGAACATCGCCTACGGCAAGCCGGATGCGAGCCGCGAGGAAATCGTAGCCGCAGCGCGCGCCGCGCACGCGCACGAGTTCATCCTGCGCCTGGCGCACGGCTACGATTCATTGGTCGGCGAGCGTGGCCAGGGCCTTTCGGGCGGCGAGCGCCAGCGCATTTCGATCGCGCGCGCGCTGCTCATCGATCCGAAGATCCTGATCCTCGACGAGGCGACCTCGTCGGTCGATACCGAAACCGAAAAGGAAATCCAGAAGGCGCTCGACAACCTCGTGCGCGGCCGTACCACCATCGCCATCGCCCACCGCCTGTCCACGCTGCGCAAGGCCGATCGGCTGGTAGTGATGGATCGCGGCAAGATCGTCGAAGTCGGCGGCCACGACGACCTGATGGCGCGCGAAGGCCACTACTACCGCCTCTACCAGGCGCAGGCGCGCAACGTCGATACCGAAACGAACGAGGAACGGCGCATCGCGCCGATGGAGAAGACTCATGTCGAAGTCTGATTTCCGCCTGTCGCACAACGCGTTCGGACGTCTGGTCTATACGGGCGCCGACGGTACCGTGTCGGAAGGCATCGTGCCCGTGCGCGCCTTCCCGATCAGCGCCCCCGACGAAGGTGTCTCCCTGGTCAACGCCGACGGTGAGGAGGTGGTCTGGTTCGACCGCGTCGCCGACCTGCCGCAAGACATGCGCGGTTTGATCGAAAGCGAACTTGCCAGCCGCGAGTTCATGCCCGAGGTCAAGCGCATCGTCAGCGTTTCCAGTTTCGCCACGCCGAGCACTTGGCATGTCGAGACCGACCGCGGCGCCACGCAATTGGTGCTCAAGGGCGAAGAGGACATCCGCCGTCTCGGCCGCACTGCACTGCTGATCGCCGACAGCAACGGCATCCAGTTCCTGGTGCGCGACATCCAGGCACTGGACCGTGCCAGCCGCCGCATACTCGACCGCTTCCTTTGATCGTCGTGGAGTAGGGTGATGCGTTGGCGATTTTTCCTGCTGTTGCTCGGCGTACCGCCATGGCTGACTTTGAGCGCGCAGGAATTGCCGCGCATCGAGTTGAGCGCCGGCATGCATCGCATCGATGCCGAGGTCGTCAACACGCAGGAATCGCGCATGCGCGGCCTGATGATGCGCAAGGCCATGCCCGCGCATCGGGGCATGCTGTTCGTCTTCGACGACAACGGCCGTTACTGCATGTGGATGAAGAACACCCTGCTGCCACTCTCGGTTGCCTTCCTCGACGAAGCCGGGCGCATCATCAACGTCGAAGAAATGAAGCCGCAAACCGAAGACACCCACTGCGCCACCAGGCCGGCGCACTACGCGCTGGAGATGAATGCCGGCTGGTTTTCGCGCCGAGGCGTCAAGGCAGGAACGGCGCTGAAGGGAATCGACCGAGCGCCGCCGCCGAGGTAGATTCTATTATCCATGCAAATCATGGAATGTGATGTATGATTTGCATATGCTTTCTCGCCAACTCGCCCCGCACCTGCTCGAACTTCTTGGTCAGTTTCCGGCCGTGGCACTGCTCGGCCCACGCCAGGCAGGCAAGACGACGCTGGCGGAAATGATCGCGGCACAGCGGCAGCCCAGCATTTACCTCGATCTGGAAAGCCCCACCGACCGGGCAAAACTGCTCGACCCGGAGGCCTATCTCGTCCAGTACGAGGACAAGCTGGTCATTCTCGATGAAGTCCAGCGCCTGCCCGACCTGTTCCAGCCCCTGCGTGGATTGATTGATCGCGGTCGGCGCAAGGGCTATGCGCAGGGGCGTTTCCTGTTGCTGGGATCGGCCTCTGGCGATTTGCTGCGCCAGTCCGGCGAAAGCCTCGCGGGGCGCATCGCCTATCTGGAATTGCCGCCCTTGCAGTTGACCGAAGTCGATCCCGGACAACAAAACCCGCTGTGGCTGCGCGGTGGTTTTCCGAACAGTTTTCTGGCGCCGGACGACCGGCAAAGCCTGCGTTGGCGGCAGAACCTGATCGACACCTATCTCGAACGCGACATCCCGACCTACAGTACGCGCCTGCCCGCGGAAACCTTGCGCAGGTTCTGGACCATGCTGGCGCATCATCAAGGCAGCTTGCTCAATCTCGCGCAACTGGGCAAGAGCCTGATGGCGGACACCAAGACCGTGAGCCGTTACCTCGACCTGCTGGTCGATCTTCTGCTCGTGCGGCGTTTGTTGCCCTGGCACAGCAATCTTGGCAAGCGACTGGTGACGTCGCCCAAGGTCTATATCCGCGATAGCGGCCTGGTCCACGCCCTGCTCGGCATCGGCGATTTCGACGGCCTGCTCGGCCACCCCGTGGTCGGCGCCAGTTGGGAAGGCTTCGCGCTGGAAAACCTGCTCGACGCAGCGCCATTCAATACCGCTTCAGGTTTCTACCGCAGCAGCAACGGTGCGGAAGTCGATCTGCTGCTGGAAGTGCCCGGGCAGGGCCTCTGGGCAATAGAAATCAAGCGTGCCGGCAACGCCCGCCCACGCCGCGGCTTTCACTCGGCCTGCGACGACATCCAGCCAGCCAGACGCCTGCTGGTGCATGCGGGCGATGAACGTTATCCGATCGGGGATGGCGTCGAGGCATTGGGGCTGCGCCTGCTGGCGGAAGAACTGCGGCGATTGAGCTGAGTTCTCGAACCGAGACGAAAGTCAGCCGTGGCGGTACGGCTCGGCAGGTTCAGGCCGGCTTGTCGGCTTTATTCGCGGCGGATTTCGCCAGCAAGAGTTTGTTCACATAGGCCGCGGCTTCCGCCTTCTCCTTCTTCGGATCGGCGGCAATGCCGGCAACCAGCTGCTCGGTCAAGTGTGCGATCACGAGCTGGGCGGCATATCGGTCCACTTTCTTCATGGCGCCTTCGCCCTTCGGTTCGGCGAGGGAGTACATCAGGCCAAGCATCGACTTGTCGTCGTCGGTGAGCCAGTTCGACAGTTTCTTCACGCGGGAGGCGTATTTCTCGAACAGGAAGGCTCCATCAGCGCCACCGGAATCTGAGGTGTCGAGCTTGTAGGGCGCGAAGTCTGAGGCCTTGGGCCGCACCACCGGCTTGGCGTTGGGATCGGCGGCTTCGCCGGATGCCGAGAAGCCGAACACCACCTCTTGCAGGAACTTGAAGTCGGTGGCATGTACGGGGTGCCAGCCGGGGTCGAGCATGAACTTAAGGAATCCGTGATTGACTTCCGTGTCGTTGAGTGCCTTGCTGGTGTAGATGTTTTGCGCAATCGCTTCGTCGTTGACATTGAACGTACGCACGACTGGGTTGCCCTGCTTGTCGTAGTCGTAAGGCGCATGTGCCAGGATATGTTCGGTGGACCGATAAACACCGACGTCGAAAGCGAAATAATCCACATTGAGTGGGTCGATGCCATTCTGCTGTGCGTACTCGTAGAGCTTGGAAACAAAAGTACGGTCGCTGGCATTGAGATAGCTATAAGTACTGACACCCTGCAGGATCGGCTCGGAAGAGTAATGAATGACGGGGTCGGCATTCGGGTCGTCTGTATTGAACAGCCGCGAGAGCATCATCGCCTCGCCACTTATGGTCACTTGCGTCGATGGTGATGCCGTCGCGCTCGCCGCAGTCGCGGTGTCGCTGGCGGAAGCGGACACGCTGGTAGTCGCGTAACTCGCGGAGGTCGTGGCGGCCGCTAACGACTGGGACGATAAGTTGACTGAAGTCATATGTCCTCCTGAAATTAGGGAGGTTGCTGGGGCCGAGAATCGACCGAACGCGTGCGGCCGTTGGTTCCTTAACGGCTATGACGGCGTAATCTTTAGGGGGCGACGCAGCCCATCGGCACGTCCGGCCGCGTGCTCGGGCTTGCGATGAAAATCAGCCGTGGTGGTACGGCTCAGGCGCCAGCGCGGCTGAACAACGGGAACCGATCAGGATTCCGGATCGACTCGACCGCGAGGTCGACGTCCAGTTCAGGCCAATAGAGGTGATTCGAGGCGGGCAACTCGACATGCAGAATCTTGCCGACCGGGACATCGCGAAACCACGGGAATTCCGCGAACGGCAGGAATAGCTCCTCGTCTCGTAGCAGCAGCCAAAAGCCCTGGCGCGAGATATTGGTGACTTCAACCATGCGAAATGGCGGCGCCAAGCATTGCGGATGTCATTTTCGTGCTCCTGCACCAAACGGAGGGCAGCGTCGATTTCAGGTCGCAGAAAACCGTCGAAAGTCAGTCCTGGTGGTACGCCGTGAGAGCGTTGCCGCCGCATTATGCGGCGGCGCTCTGTCGGGTCAGGCGGCGGCCTGAACCGGAATCTTGCGGCTGGTGCGGGTGATGCGGTTCTTCGCATCGACGTACACGAGGTCCGGCTCGAATTTGGCCAACTCGATCTCGTTGTACACGGCGAAAGTGGCAATGATCAACAGATCCCCGGGTGCCGCCTTGCGGGCGGCGGCACCGTTGACCGAGATCGTCCCGGAGCCGCGCTCGGCGCTTGAATCGCGTAGGTGGTAAAACGCTCGCCATTGGCGACGTTCCAGATCTCGATCTGCTGGTATTCCTTGATGTCGGCAGCATCGAGCAGGTTTTCGTCGATGGCGCAGGAGCCTTCGTAATGCAGTTCGGCCTGCGTGACAGTGACGCGGTGCAGCTTGGACTTCAGCATCATGCGTTGCATGGAGGTTCCTTTCTCAGGCAAAGGAAACAACACTCAAAACGGGACAAGCCCGATCCTTTTCGCTGCTGGGCACCGCCGGCCTGAGCGCATCGCGGTGCCCTAGACTTCCAGGTTGTCGATGAGGCGCGTGCTGCCGAGGCGCGCTGCGGCCAACACCACCAACCCGGATTCGTGAGCGGACGGCAATTGTAGATCAAGTGATTTCCGTATTGCAACATAGTCCGGAGACCAGCCCGCAGTGGCCAATTCTGCCGTCGCCTGCCGCTCCAGACCGGCGAAATCGGCATTTCCGGTCCGGATCGCCTCTACTACCTTGGTCAGAAGCCGGTTCAGTCGGGGCGCTTCGGCCCGTTCGGCGGTCGACAGGTAGCCGTTGCGCGAGGACAAGGCCAGGCCGTCGGCGGCCCGCACGGTCTCGCCACCGACGATTTCGATCGGCAGGTTCAGGTCGGTGACCATGTTGCGGATCACCATCAGTTGCTGGTAGTCCTTCTTGCCGAACAGGGCGACGTGCGGCCGGGCGATGTTGAAGAGCTTCATCACGACCGTGGCAACGCCGCGCAGATGGCCGGGTCGGAACTCGCCTTCGAGGGTGGCGTCATGCTCCACCGGCGGTACGACGTGGTAGGTCTGCGGCTGCGGGTACATCTCGGTTTCGGTCGGCGCAAACAGGTGATCGACGCCCGCGGCCGCCAGCTTCTCGCAGTCGGCCTGGAACGTGCGCGGGTACTTCTCGAAATCCTCACCGGGACGGAATTGCAGGCGATTGACGAAGATGGTGGCGACGACGGTGTCGGCGTGGCTGCGCGCTTGCGTCATCAGCTCAATGTGGCCTTCGTGCAGGTTGCCCATGGTCGGCACCAGCGCAATCCTGCCGGCCGATTTCAGCGCGGCGCGCAGGCCGGCAATGGTTTCGTGGATTTGCATCAGTAGCAGTGTTCGGGCGCCGGGAAGGAGCCGTCCTTGACCGCCTGGACATACGCGGTGACGGCGCCTTCGATGCTTTGTGCCTCGGCCATGAAGTCCTTGACGAAGCGGCCCTTCTGGCCGGGATAAACGCCGAGCATGTCATGCAGCACCAGTACCTGGCCGTCGCAATCGAGGCCGGCGCCGATGCCGATGGTGGCGCAGACCTTGAGCGTGCGCGTGATTTCGGCGGCAAGCGGCGAGGGCACCATCTCAAGCACCATCATCGCAGCGCCGGCTTGTTCGAGGGCGGTCGCGTCGGTTTTCATGCGTGCGGCGCCGGCTTCGTCGCGGCCCTGGACGCGGTAGCCACCCAGCGCGTGCACCGATTGCGGTGTCAGGCCAATGTGGGCGCAGACCGGCACGCCGCGTTCGACCATGAAGTGAACGGTCTCGGCCATGACGGCGCCGCCTTCGAGCTTGACCATTTCGGCACCGACGGCCAACAGCCGTCCGGCGTTGCGGATCGCCTGTTCCTTCGACTCGTGGTAGGCACCGAAGGGCAAGTCGGCGACCACCATCGGCCGCAGCGCCTGATGCGCGACGCATTCGGTGTGATAGACCATGTGTTCCATCGTCACCGGTAGCGTCGAAGTCTTGCCCTGGATGACGTTGCCGAGCGAATCGCCGACCAGGATCACATCCACGCCGCAGCGTTCTTCGAGCGCGGCGAAGCTGGCGTCGTAGCCGGTGAGCATGGCGATCTTCTCGCCCTCGCGCTTCATGCGCGCGAGTTCGGGCAAGGTGAGGGGCTTGTTCGAGGCCAGGTAGGTCATCACGCTCCCCTGAAGATGAAGTAAACGGCGCCCAGAATACACAACCCTGCCCACAGGTAGTCAAGCTTCAGCGGTTGTTCCATGTACAGCACCGCGAAGGGCACGAAGATGGTCAGGGTGATGGCTTCCTGGAGAATCTTCAACTGGCCGAGATCGAGTTCCTGGTGGCCGATGCGGTTGGCCGGCACCTGGAGGAGGTATTCGAACAGCGCGATGCCCCACGAGGCAAGCGCGGCAATCCACCACGGTCGGTCGTTGAGGTTCTTGAGATGCGCGTACCAGGCGAAGGTCATGAAGATGTTCGACGCCGCCAGCAGCAGCGCCGTCTGCAAGACGACCGGCAGACCGTTCACGGTCGCGTCAGCAGATGGATGCGCTGGCCGGCGCAGGCGGCCAGCAGGTCGGCGATCGGTCCGCGGCCCGGGACGATCAGGTTCGGCGCGATTTCAGCCAGCGGCGCCAGCACGAAGGCGCGCTCATGCATGCGCGGGTGCGGCAGTATCAGTGTCGGATCGTTCAGCACGCTGTCGCCGTGGAGCAGCAGGTCGAGGTCGAGGGTGCGCGGCGCGTTCTTGACGCTGCCCGGTTCACGAACGCGGCCGAAACGCGCTTCGAGCGCGAACAGCTCGTCGAGCAGTTCGTGCGGACCAAGCCGGGTGTCGAGCGCCACCACG
>PMIH01000210.1 GCA_003158255.1 Rhodocyclaceae bacterium | reverse complement strand
CCACGCCGACGCCGGGCCATGGTCAGACAAAATATCCCTGTAGCCGGCTTTCAATCATGCGCGGGTTGTCTCCGTTCGCGATGCCAACCATCCCATCAACGTACATCTCACGCACCAAGGCCAGTTGGTGAATGACTGACATCAGCTTCTTCGCGATCGGAAGAAATATCAGGTTGGCGGAACCAACTCCATAGATCGTCGCCACAAAGGCGACTGCAATTCCGCTACCGAGTTTAGACGGATCGGAAAGGTTCTCCATGACGTGGATCAAGCCCATGACCGCGCCCAGAATGCCGATGGTCGGTGCATAGCCTCCCGCGGATTCCCATATCTTCGCCGCTAGTTTCATCTGCGACTCGTAAGCGCCGATTTCCACTTCCAGCACGTCCCGCAAACCTTCCGGCTCGGCACCGTCAACCAGCAACTGTAGGCCGCGGCGGACGAAGGGATCAGAAACACCTGGGATCTGCGCCTCCAGTGCCAACAGACCCTCTTTGCGGGCAACGTGGCTCCAGCCGACGACCTGCCGGACCAATTCGGCCGGTCGCAGGGTGGGCGGCGAGAACACCCAGCGAGCCATGCGGATACCCAGGAAGAAAGTACGTGGAGAACTCTGGAGCATGACCGCCCCGAGCGTGCCGCCGATAACGATGAAAAAGGCCGTCGGCTGCACCAGCGAACCGATGTGCCCTCCCTCCATGACCTGTCCGAGGACAATGGCCAGAACGCCCAGCAGGAGACCGAAAAGGCTGATCTTGTCCACGCCCTGTCAGTCCCCCTGAGGTACCTTCGGCCGGCGTCCACGACGTTTCTTGGCGACGTGAATACCCTCATTCAGTTGCATCGCCACACGCAGGCGAGCAACGGCTTGGCTGTGCAACTGACACACGCGCGACTCGGTTACGCCGAGCACTGCACCTATTTCCTTGAGGTTCATCTCTTCGTCGTAGTACAGCGCCATGACCGTCTTTTCGCGCTCGGGTAGGTCTCCGATCGCGCTGACCAAAGCGCATCGCATATCCTGGTCCTCCAGGAACGCCAACGGATCGGAAAGGGCAGGCCCGGCACAATTCCTGTCGAGATAGGACTCGTCCTGTTCATCCGCAAGGTCTTCAAGATAGACCAATTGGTGACCGCGTGCGTCCTGCAACAGTTTCTGGTACTCGCCGAGAGGCATGCCGAGCGCCGCAGCAAGTTCTCCCTCGCCCGGATGCCGGCCGTGCTCATGTTCAAGCCGATGAATCGCCTCTTCGACGCGCCGCATTTCGCGGCGCACGCCACGAGGTACCCAATCGTTTTCACGCAACCCGTCGAGCATCGCGCCGCGGATGCGCTGCGCTGCGTAGGTTTCAAATTGGGCGCCCATCCCCTCCTCGAAACGACTGAGCGCATCAAGGAGTCCGATCATTCCGTTCTGAATGACATCATCGGCTTGAACGCTGGCAGGAAGTTTCGCCATCAACTGGAACGCAAGCCGCTTGACCAACTGGGCGTGTTGGCGGACGAGATCTTCCTTGTCGGGTGCGCCCTGGGCAGTGTACATGGGCGTGGTCGGCAAACTGGNNGCGTCCGCGAAGTGATCGGTCACCGGAACGGCGGACGCGCCAAGGTAGTCCAGGCGGACGCCGAGATGCTCGCGGGCAACCCGATTCATGTTGTCGTATATGGCTCGTGCTTCCTCGCCCGAGCGCGCCCGGGTTACGGCAATCTGGAAGTTGTCACGGCCATGGTCATGAGCAACTCGTTTGATCAACGCGTAGGCGTGGGTAATGGCGGTACTCTGCGCCGCCACCACGACGACAATGTGGCGTGCCAGCGTCGCAACAGGCGAAAGATTCCCTGACCGCCGGCTGGCGCAATCGATCAAAACAAAATCCGCCCCGTCCTGCATGTGCCGGAACCCCGCCGCCAATCTCTGCTGGCTCGAAGTACTCAGGCGATCCAACTCTCGAGCGGCCCGTGCAGCGGGCACGATGCGCACCAGCGGAGCCGCTGGAATCGCCACTTGCACAAGACTGCGTTCTCCGCGAATTACCTGGAAGAAATCGTTCCGCGTTGCCAGCCCAAAGGCAGAAAGCGTATTGTCGGGCGCCGGATTCTCGTCGACCACGACAACACCGTGACCAGACCGAGCAAGTGCCGCAGCGGTTTGCACCACCAGGGTCGTGCGTCCGCACGCTTCGCGCCCGGATGCAAACGCCACCACCTGCGGCTCACGGCTGCCGAATAGCCGCCGCAGACCGTCGGCCTGGTCCCCACCCCATACGCGGCGCTCAGCCAAGGCTGGCTCCCAGCGGCGAGGTTCCTGTGGTACGTGGTGCAATCATTAGGCCGACATCGTCGCCGTGCAGACGATGTGGCGAAGCCTCCGCCGGCAACTTGAAGGCTCGGTGCAGCAGATAGTTACGATTGGGCAAGTGCAGGTCCTCTGGAACCCGTTGTCCATTCGTGACATAGGCCAGCAATAACCCATGCCGGACAACCGCATCAAGTGTCGGCCCAAGCGAAGCTGCCTCGTCGATCTTGGTGAGGATACAACCGGCCAAGTCTTCACCGGAATAGGCGCGCACCACGTCGTCGAGAGTATCGCCGCGACTGCCGGAATTTAGCAGCAACAGGCGCTTGACCTCACCTGCGCGCGTCAGCATGGCCGCCTGCTCCGCCACCATGCGGTCACGCTGACTCATGCCAACCGTATCGATCAGAATCATATGCTTGTCGCGTAATTCCACCAGCGTGCGGCGAAGATCCTCGCTATCGCGAACCACATGTACCGGCACGCCGAGAATACGGCCGTAGATGCGCAGCTGTTCGTGAGCGCCGATACGATAGCCGTCGGTCGTCAATAGCGCCAACCGGTCGGCCCCGTAGCGAACGACACAGCGTGCGGCAAGCTTTGCCGTGGTGGTCGTCTTGCCGACTCCGGTCGGGCCGACCAAAGCAAACACGCCGCCCTGATCGATGATGTCATTTTCGCCAGTCAAGGTGCGCAAACGGCGATTGATCGCACTTGCAAGCCACTTCCGGCCATCGGTGGCTGAACTTCCGATGGGCATCTCTTCGATCAGCCGACGAGCTAGCGCACTGGAGAACCCCGCATCGAGTAACTCCGACAACAAGATGGCCTGAGCCGGATTCTGGCGCGACATCTCGCCCCAAGCGAACCCTGCCAATTGCCGTTCGAGCAAGCTCTTGATCGACTGCATTTCCGCCATCAACTGTCCGACCTGGGGATCCGGCGAAACTGAGGGCGCGCGCTGGTTGCCGGCGTCGGTTGTTGCTGTCTGCCGCAATACTGACGAAACTTGTGCCGCAGATTGGCTTTCTCGCTCAGCCCGCGGTGGCAGCGGCCGCAGGGGCGGCTTGTTGGCGGGCACGGACACTGGCACCGCCGATGGTTGCCAGGCGCGAAACGGCACCTGTGCGTGGGCTTTGGTCGACAAGCTGACCGTGTAGTCGTCGTCATCGTCAACGGGAGAAGGGGTTGAGATGGGCTTCTCGACTACACGGCGAGAAGCTGCCGGCGCAGACAACGCATCCAGGCTGTCGGCTGACATTGCGGTGATCTCGACACCCCCCGGCACCGCCTTGTTGGCCACAACGATGGCGTCTGGCCCCAGTTCCTCCTTGACCCGGTGCAGGGCTTCCCGAGCTGTGGCGGCAACAAAGCGCTTTACTGTCATGTTTTAGCTCCAATTACGTTCGTTACCTTGATTGTTCTTGCTTCCGGAACCTCGGCGTTCGCGAGAACCTTGAGGGCCGGCCAGGCGCGGCGCAGGAAGCGGGATAGCAGCCAGCGCAATGGCCCTGGGACCAGCAATACCGCCGGCAACCCCAGCGACTCTTGCCGTTGAGCCGCAGCGACTGTTTCCCGCAGTAGTGTGTCGGCAAGCCCCGGCTCGATAGCCGACCCATCGCCGCCAGTTCCCTGTACGGCCTGCCCGAGTAGACGCTCGAGTCCCGGCTCAAGCGCCATGACCTGCATATCGCTATTCCCCGGGAAGATCTGCTGGACGATGGCGCGACCAAGAGAAATGCGCACTTGCGTGGTCAACTCCACCGCGTCCTGCGAACGCGCGGCGTACTCGGCAAGGACATCGACAATCGTGCGCGTATCGCGGATATTGACCCCCTCCTCAAGAAGATTCTGCAATACGCGCTGAACGGTCGCGAGGGACAGCATCTTGGGGACGAGGTCCTCGATCAACTTCGGCGCATCCTTCGCAATGTGGTCGAGCAGCTGCTGAGTTTCCTGGCGGCCGAGCAATTCCGAAGCATTGGAAAGTATCAGGTGATTGAGATGGGTAGCGACCACCGTGCTCGCGTCGACGACCGTGTAGCCCATGACGTGCGCCTGGTCGCGCAGCGATGCCTCGATCCAAACGGCTGGCAAGCCAAAAGCGGGATCCTTGGTCGCATTTCCCGGCAGTGCGCCGCTGACTCGACCCGGATTGATCGCCAAGAACATTCCGGGATAGGCCTCACCACTCCCAACCTCGACGCCTTTCAAGGCAATTCGATAGGCATTTGGTTTGAGTTCGAGATTGTCGCGAATATGTACTGGCGCAGAGAGGAAACCGACCTCCTGGGCGAACTTCTTCCTCAGGCCGCGAATGCGCTTGAGCAATTCGCCGTCCTGGCCTCGATCCACCAGGGGTATCAGGCGATAGCCCACCTCCAAGCCGAGCACATCCACCGGAGC
>PMIH01000294.1 GCA_003158255.1 Rhodocyclaceae bacterium | reverse complement strand
CCGACCAGCCTCTACCTTGCCCTGCAGTTTGGCATCAAGGCCGCCAACTATCCCCTGATTCCGGAGGATTTCGAGCGCAACCGGCTGCCGGAAGGCCTGGACAAGCATCGCAGCAAGCTGTTCGGCCTCACCATCACGCCTGAACGCCTGACGCAGATCCGTCAGGANNGAAATCGCCGCAACGCTGATGCAGACCATCAAGCTGGAGCGGCATTCCTACTGACCAAGGTTGCGCAGGCGCCCGCTCAGTTCGCCGGCTGAAGGCAGCGAAAGCCCGAGCGAACGAGCGACGGCAGTATTGACTCCGATCGTAAAGTAACGCGGCGACTGAAGCGCGGGTGGCGGGTTCCTGCTGTCCTGAAACTGTTGCAGCGTCTCGACGATCTGCGCCACGATTTGCGGCATGGTCGAATACAACGCCAAAACAGCGCCAGCTTGCTGATAGGACTCCGAATATGCGACCACGGGAATGCCGGCTCGATAGGTGGTCAGCAGCAACGGCTGGACAGTATTGCGATTATGGGCGAGTGGATCCGGCAGCGCCAGCAGCAATCCCATGCGCGGCGTCAAACGTTCCAGTGCCGGAACCACTTCTTCTGCCGAGCTTACCGGCTCGATGGCGAGCGTCAGCCGCCGCTCCGCCAACCGACGTTCCATCAGGCGCGCGCCCTTCTGATTCGCCGGCCCGACCAGCATACCCACCTGCTGCGTACCGGGAAATGCGGTCTGGATCAGGTTAATCCAGCGATCCGTCGGCTGATCAAGCAGGATCGCCGACCAGCGATCACCAATCACGGGCACCAGGTCGTCAAGCGAGGATTGAGCCACCAGTGCCGCCACCACGGGCTTGCCGTTTGCGTGCCTCAACGCGACGGCAAACGCACGCGGCCCGAGTGCAACCAGTGCCTGCTCATACTCCTGATGCTGGGGGAGCTGACGCTCGCCGCCAATGATCGCCTCTCCGACGGCCCACCCCATCTGGCCGAGGTCGCGGCCGAGGAGTTCGGCGACCTGGCGGGATACGGCGGAATCTTCATGCACGACAAGCACGCGCATGTCTGCCGCTGCCCCACCAACCGCACCGGTCGTGAGCAATAGCGCCAGCAGCCACCGTTGCAGCAGACCCGTCATTGACCTCCCGGGTTCGGTGATAATACGCTTATCATATCAATATTCCATACGAATATTCAACCAGGATGTTCGCCGACTGACATCCGTCAACTCAAAAACCGGGGTTCCGCCGGTTGCGTTCTGAACTATCAATGCCGCTTCTGCCGACGTACTTCCCAGGCGGAACCGCTTGGCCAGGCGCAGATCCACCCGTTCGGTCACCGGCAGGGAATCGCCGCCCGACATGACGTGCATGGCACCGACGCGGTAGTAGCCACAGCTGACTTGCCAATTTTCCGGAAGGTCCTGGCTCAAAAGCACGCTCACGGCATGCGTCGGCCCGCTCGACTCGATCAGCCCGGCATCCGGTCCCTCGCCGTGGATGGTTTCGCGCGATCCCGTCATATAGATTTGCCCGCCCGCCCACGGAAGCCACCGAACCGCCAGACTCTGGCCTCTGACCACTGCCGAATCCAGGTTGGCGAAACCGACAACCGTTCCGTATCTGGCCGGATCAATGCTCGCCATTACCGTCGGGTAACTGTACTTGTACTGAGCCAGCAGCTTGTCGAGTCGATGTTCAAACAAGCTGAATTCGACGTTCAAGTGGTAATCGGCAAATTGCCCCAGATAGGAGAGTTCCCGTGAGCGAACACGCTCGTCTTCGAGTTCACCTTGAGTCCGGATCGATGCGGTAAGCGGCAAGGCGGCTAACGCGGAATATGGGGACGGCATGTATGCCATCATGGCCTTCAAGCCGGACGGAAGCTCATAACGCCAGTCAAACTGAGCCTCGTAGAGCGTGGGGGTCCGGCGGGCATTGGCTGCGCGCAGGCGCAACGTCTGGCCCGGAAGAAATTCGTGATTGATGGCGACGATGGGCGACAGCGAGGTGCCGGAAATCGAGTTCTTCTCCAGCATCGCGCCGGCGGTTGCAATCCAGCCAGCGGCAGGTCGCCATTCCAGATTGCCGAAAAGGCGATAGAGATTGGTGAATTGCCAGTCGTTGTTCGCGAAGTAGGTCTGCGATCTGGCTTCGTCTTCGCGGAGCTGTACTCCCCAGACCGCTCGCGCGGTATTCGCCAGGCGAAGCGTATTCTGGAGTTCCAGGTCGGTACGCCGATACTCGTAGTCAAAGTTGAGCGGATAATTCCACGAACCGAACGGCGCTGGCAGGATCAGGGTATAGGGCAGCGTTTCCCGGTAGTTGCGCTCTTCATGGCTAAACTGTAGCCAGAGTTCATCCTCGGAACCGGTCATCCGGGTCCATCGTGCCTGGATCGATCCCGCGTCGGAGTGGCCTGTCCGCGGCCCGTCGGTGTGATTGGGCGTCGCATAAACGCCCACTTCCTGATTGCCCCCGACATAAGCGCCCTGAACCCTGATCTCGTCGGTGGTCGATAGGCGGTAATGGCCGCGCATGTTGAAGAACGTTGAACGTTGGCTATCCGGATACGAATCAAGTCCGTGATCAGATCGTTGTCCGGCCGTCAGGCGATAGCGCAGATCGCCGTCATTGACCACGTAGCGAGCGAGCGCGTCGCGAATGCCGTTCCCGCCGATGTTGGCCGCCACCTCGGCGCCGTGTTCGACGGCGGGATCGCGGGTGATGATGTTCACTACGCCGAGGAAGGAATTTGCACCGAATGTGGATGCATTGGGCCCCCTGACAACTTCGACGCGCTCGATATCTTCGAGGGCAATCGGCAACTGGTTCCAGTCGGCGCCACCCCATACCGGGCTGTAGATCGAGACGCCATCGACCAGGACTTGCAACTGCCGGAAATACGGATCGGCAAAACCGAAAAAACCCAATGTTGGTTGCTGGCCTTTGTATTGCCCAACCACCATGCCGGGAACCAGGCGGAACAAGTCGACCAGTTCGCGCACGCCCGATGCCCGAATCATGTCCCGATCGATGACGGTCACGGACGCCGGCGCCTCGTCCACAGTCTGGACAAGACGCGATGCCGAGAGAACGACCGGGAAATCGTCGAAATAACTATCGGGGGAATCTGCGCCCTCCTGGGCAAGTGCGCCACCGCAACTCGCCATGGCTATGAAAATCGCTGCCAGTCGCTTATTCATCTTGCGCTCCCTTTCCGCGCGACCGCTGGCGTACGCCTTCGAACAGGCATATCGCTGCCGCCGCGGCCACATTCAAAGATTCGGTCGCCACTGCAATTGGAATGGTGATTCGTCGCGTCGCCAACGCTACGAGTTCGCCAGCAACTCCGGCACCTTCGTTGCCAAAGATCCAGCCAATCTTGCCACCAAGATCGAGATCGAACAGCGATGTGCCGTCGCTGACGACAGTCGCCACGCTCGTTCCCGAGAACTCTTTCAGGATTCGGGACAGATCAGCCTGTTCGCGAATGCGCAAAGCGAAATGTGCGCCTTGCGCCGCCCTTAGTACCCTTGGTGTCCAGGCCCCTGCACATCCCGCTCCGAGCACGATCTCTTCGACGCCGGCCGCAGCGGCTGTTCGCAGGATGGCGCCAACATTGCCGGAATCCTGCACGGCATCCAGCAGGACGCAACTCCCCGGAATGGGACCCGCGGGCACCTCGGGCAGTCGGATCGCGGCCAGGATACCCACCGGCGTTGCGACGCCGCTGATCTCGCGAAATAGGCTATCGGAGAGTTCCAGGGTTTCTACAGTCGGGAAGGCATCGAGCAGGCAGGTTGCCTCAAGATTGCCGGCTCCGGACTCGCTCACCACCAGCATTTCCGGCACGCCGCCGTGTCGGCGATAGGCCTCGATGAGATGCGGCCCGTCGAGCAGCGTTCTGTCCTGGCGCCGAACTTCGCGCCCATCCGCTGCCAAGGCGCGCAAACCCTTGATGGTCGGGTTGTCCCTCGATGTAATTATCTTGCGCCGGCCCAAATTCACCTTCCCGTGCGATCAGCAGCGAATATTCAGCATTATGCCGCCGAGCTTGCTCACAAAGGGGGAAATACCGGGGGGTGATCTACGTCTTTTCGATAAGTTGCCGCAC
>PMIH01000206.1:8939-9113 GCA_003158255.1 Rhodocyclaceae bacterium | reverse complement strand
GTGATGATCACCGGCGACAACCGGCTCACGGCCGCGGCCATCGCTGCCGAAGCGGGCGTGGACGACTTCCTGGCGGAAGCGACGCCGGAAGCGAAATTGAAACTCATTCGCCAATATCAGGCAGAGGGGCGCCTCGTCGCGATGACCGGAGACGGCACCAACGACGCGCCGGCG
>PMIH01000206.1:0-8904 GCA_003158255.1 Rhodocyclaceae bacterium | reverse complement strand
TTCAGCATCGCCAACGACGTTGCGAAATACTTCGCCATAATTCCGGCCGCCTTCGCCACGACATACCCGGCGCTCAATGCGCTGAACGTGATGGGGCTGGCGACGCCCGCGTCGGCGATCCTGTCGGCGGTGATCTTCAACGCGCTGATCATCGTCGCGCTGATTCCGCTGGCACTCAAGGGCATTGCCTATCGCCCGCTGGGCGCTGCCGCCATTCTGCGTCGCAATCTGGCGATCTATGGCGTCGGCGGTCTGATCGTGCCCTTCATCGGCATCAAGGCCATCGACCTGTTGCTGGTCGGTTTGAATCTCGCCTGAGGAGAATGTCATGCTGAAAGAACTCAAACCCGCCATCCTGATGCTGCTGGTGCTGACGCTCCTTGTCGGCGTTGCCTATCCGGCCCTCGTGACCGGCATCGCCCAGTTGGCATTCAAGTCGCAAGCCAACGGCAGCCTCATCGAACGGGATGGCAAAGTGGTTGGCTCGATGTTGATCGGCCAACCGTTCTCCGATCCGAAGTATTTCTGGAGCCGGCCGTCGGCTACCTCGCCGATGCCCTACAACGCCGGCAATTCGGGTGGTTCCAATCTCGGGCCGACCAATTCGGCACTTGAGGATGCGATCAAGAGTCGCATCGAGGCACTGAAGGTCGACGATTCGACCCAGGCGGCGCCGATCCCGGTCGATCTCGTCACGGCTTCCGGCAGCGGCCTCGATCCGCACATCAGTCCCGCCGCCGCGCTCTGGCAGGCGCCGCGCGTTGCCCGTCTGCGCAATCTCCCGCTCGACAAGGTGGAGCAGTTGATCGCCGCGAATACGCAGGGTCGGACGTTCGGCATGCTCGGCGAACCGCGGGTCAATGTGCTGATGCTCAATCTCGCCCTCGACGCAATCGGCTAAGCTATCGGGATGAGCGATGAGCGTCCCGATCCCGATGCGCTGCTGGCGCAACTTGAAGCCGAGCACGCCCGTGCCCAGCGCGGCAAGCTGAAGATCTTTTTCGGCGCCAGCCCCGGCGTCGGCAAGACCTACGCCATGCTGTCGGCAGCGCGGCTGCTGGTGGCGCAGGGCGTGGACCTGATCGTCGGCATCGTCGAAACCCACGGTCGCGCGGAAACCGTGGCGCTGACGCAAGGCCTGGAGATTCTGCCGCGCCGCGAGATCGAGTACCGCGGCCACACGCTCAAGGAATTCGACCTCGATGCCGCGCTCGTCCGCAAGCCGGCGCTCATATTGATGGACGAACTGGCGCACTCGAACGCGCCGGGGTCGCGGCACCCGAAGCGCTGGCAGGACATCGAGGAACTGCTGGCCGCCGGCATCGATGTCTACACCACAGTGAACGTCCAGCATCTGGATAGCCTCAACGACGTCATCGGCGGCATCACTGGCGCGCGCATCTGGGAGACCGTGCCCGACAAGGTGTTCGACTCGGCCGATGAGGTCGTGCTGGTCGACCTGCCACCGGACGAACTCCTGCAACGCCTCAAGGAAGGCAAGGTCTATATCCCGCAGCAGGCCGAACGGGCGATGGCCAATTTCTTCCGCAAGGGCAACCTGCTGGCGCTACGCGAGATATCGCTGCGCCGAACCGCCGACCGCGTCGACGACGATGTGCTGGCCTATCGGCGCACTCAGTCGGTTACCGCGGTGTGGCCGACGCAGGAGTCGCTGCTGGTGTGCATCGGTCCCGGTCCGGGCGGCGAAAAGTTGATTCGCAATGCCGCCCGCGTGGCGGTGCAGGGCGAGGTGCCGTGGCACGCAATCTATGTCGAGACGCCCAAGCTCCAGCGCCTACCCGACGCGGAGCGTGCCCACGTGTTGAAGATGTTGAAGCTGGCGCAGGACGCTGGCGCCCACACCGCCGTGCTCTCGGGGCCGGATGCGGCGCAGACGGCCATCGCCTACGCGCAGCAGCACAACCTCGGCAAGGTCATGGTCGGGCGCGATAAGCGGCCGTTCTGGGACCTCGGTTTTGCCTATCACCTTGGCCGGCAGGCGCCCGATCTCGACGTGATCCAGGTCGCGCGCTCGGACGTCGAGGGCAGACGGCGGTCGCTCGCGCAGTCGGCGCCAAAGTCAGCCGTCGTGGTACGCCTCCCCGCATACGCCATCGCATTCGCGGTGGTCGTGGCGGTCACCATCGTCGCAACGCCACTCTTGAACCTCCTCGATCTCGCCAACATCGTCATGCTGTTCCTGCTGGCGGTGTTCTTCACTGCGGTCAAGCTCGGCCGCGGACCGGCGCTGTTGTCGGCCTTCCTCTCGGTGGCCGCTTTCGATTTCTTCTTCGTGCCACCGCGCTTGTCGTTCGCGGTGAGCGATGTCCAGTACCTTGTCACCTTCGCTGTCATGCTGATCGTCGCCGTGATCACCGGCCAGCTCACCGCCGGCCTGCGCTTTCAGGTGACGGTGGCGGAAAGCCGCGAGAGGCGCACCCAGGCGCTGTACGAAATGGCGCGCGAACTGTCGGCGGCGCTGACAGTCGAGCAGATCACCGAGATCACCGAGCGCTTTGTCGCCCAGGGTTTCAACGCCCGCGCGACGCTGATGCTGCTCGATGCGCACGAACACCTGGTCTCCATCGGTAGCGCGACGGCCGAGGATGCGCCGGACATTGGCATCGCGCAATGGGCCTTCGATCACAACGAGCTGGCCGGCTTGTCTACCGACACGCTGCCGGCGGCACCGATACTCTACGTGCCACTCAAGGCGCCGATGCGCACGCGCGGCGTGCTGGCGCTGCGGCCGCTCGATCTGCCGTGGCTGCCGGCACCGGAACAGCAGCGCCTGCTCGACACCAGCGCGACGCTGATTGCGATCGCCATCGAGCGGGTCCACTACATCACCGTCGCCCAGGACGCGCTGGTGCACATGGAATCCGAGCGCCTGCGCAACTCGCTGCTCTCCGCCCTGTCGCACGACCTGCGCACGCCGCTCACCGTGCTGGCCGGCCTTGCCGAATCGCTGACTCTGGTTGGGCCGTCGCTGCCGAAGGCGCAAGCCGAAATCGCTCAGGCGATCCGCGAGGAAGCGTTGCGCACCAATGCGCTGGTGAACAATCTGCTCGACATGGCGCGGCTGGAAACGGGCAGCGTCAAGTTGCGGCGTGAGTGGCAGCCCCTGGAGGAGGTGATCGGGGTCGCCCTTCAGGCGCGGGCCAACGTCCTCGCGCACCACGCGGTGCGGGTCGATCTGCCAGCCGATCTGCCGCTGCTCGAATTCGACGCCGTGTTGATGGAGCGAGTGTTCTGCAATTTGCTGGAGAACGCTGCCAAGTACACGCCGGCAGGTAGCCGTATCGAGATATCGGCGCGGCGCGACGGCGATCGCGTGGAGATCGTCGTCGCCGACAACGGCCCGGGACTTCCCGTCGGTAAGGAAGAAGCGCTGTTCGAGAAATTCGCTCGTGGCCACGAGGAATCGGCGGTTTCCGGCGTCGGCCTCGGACTCGCCATCGTGCGGGCCATCGTCGAAGTTCACAGGGGCAGCGTGCGGGCGGAGAATCGTCCGGAAGGCGGTACCCGCTTCGTCATCTTGCTGCCGGTGGGCGAGCCGCCGACGGTGCCCGAGGAGGTCTGATGGAATCGTCGGTTTCCGTCGTCGTCATCGAAGACGAGCCGCAGATACGGCGCTTCCTGCGTACGGCGCTGGAAGCGGAAGGATGCGCGGTTGCCGAGGCAGCAACGGCGGAACGCGGCCTCATCGAAGCCGGCACGCGCAAGCCGGACCTGGTGATTCTCGATCTCGGTCTGCCTGACCGCGACGGTGTCGAGGTCGTGCGCGACGTCCGCACCTGGTCGGCGGTGCCGATTCTCATTCTTTCGGCACGCGCCGACGAGACCGACAAAGTGGCGGCGCTCGACGCAGGTGCCGACGATTATCTGACCAAGCCTTTCGGTATCGCGGAACTGCAAGCGCGCGTGCGCGCCTTGTTGCGGCGCCAGGCGCGCAGTTTGCCCGGTGAGCCGATCGTGTGCTTTGGCGACGTCGAGGTCGACCTGTCGTTGCGTCGGGTCAGGCGCGCGGGCGTGGAGGTGCATTTGACGCCGATCGAGTATCGGCTGCTGGCGCAACTGATCACGAATGCCGGCCGTGTCCTCACCCACCAGCAGTTGCTGCGGGAAGTCTGGGGGCCGGGTCACGCCGAAGACAGCCATTACCTGCGCGTCTACATGACGGGCCTGCGACGAAAACTGGAAGCGAATCCGACCCTGCCGCGTTATCTGCTGACGGAATCCGGCGTCGGCTACCGCCTGCTGCTGGGCGGTAGCTGACTATATGAAGCCCATGTTCCGGGTGCTGAAGTTGCCGATATTCGGGACGACAGTGGTCATCCTGCTGTCCGACACGCCGAACCATGAAGCCAAAGAGGAGGCCAATCAAGATCGGAATTCAATATCGGAAACTTGGACTCTGCTCGACGTAGGCTTCGGTTTGACTACATTCCCAGAAATGCTCTGGCCAGGAAAGCGGCCATCTGGTCGCGGGTAACGATGCTGTCGGGGCAGTAGTTGCCGCCACCGCAACCAGTGGTGACGTTCAACTCCGCTAGCCGCTTGATGTAACGGCACATCGAATTGCTCGTCGGTACGTCGGCGAAACCGCTGCCGGAAGCACAGTAATTCAGCGCTGGCTCGCCCTCGACCGCGCGGACGATGAACGTGGCCATCTGCTGGCGCGTCACGTTGTCGTTGATGCAGTAGTTGCCGCCGCCGCAGCCGGTCGTGATGTTGAGTTCCTTCAGCCGCTTGATGTGACCGCAGAACGTATTGGCTACCGGCACGTCGGCAAAGGGGGGCGTGGTACCGCAGTAGCCGGCAGCCGGATCTCCTTCCTTGGCGCGCACCAGGAAAGCGGCCATCTGATCGCGCGGCACATTACCGGCCGGACAGTAATTACCTGATCCACAGCCCGTAGTGATACCGGCGTTGTAGATGCCGGTGATATAGCTGGCCGCCCATGAACTGCCACTGACATCGGCAAACGGTTGCATCACAACACTGTCTACCCAACCGGCATCGCTGCCGGACGAGGTGGCGCCGTCCTTGTGATATTGCCAGGTCAGTTCGTGAAGGCCTGCCGGAATGCTCCGGGTGACCTGTACCCAAGCGACTTCGCCACTGATGGCGCCCATCTGCTTCACACCATCGACGAAGAAATACAGTTTGTCGTAATCGGCCTCGGAGGAAACCCTCCAGTAGAACGACAGCGTGCCCGGTCCTCGCACGGTTGTTGTCAACGTACTGCTCTGGTTGTCGACAATGCTGCCGCTGCGCATGGCGCCGGTTCCTGATTGGACGATACTGCTGTCGACTACCCAGGGCGCATCGCCACCGGATGTCCAGAACAGGCCGCTATTGCCGAGCGCATTGCCGATGGTGTTCGCGCTCGTGGCATGGAATCGGGCGGTGACGCTGCGGGCGGCGCTGAGTGTGACTTGGCAGGTACTGGTGGTGCCGGTACAGGCGCCGGACCAGCCGAGGAACTGGCTGCTGCCCCACGGGCTGGCCGTCAGCGTGACCGTGGTGCCGGCCGGATAGTTCGCGGTGCAACCACCACCACAGTCGATGCCGGCCAGGTTGCTCATGACCACGCCGAGTCCGCTACCGGACTTGTTGACGGTGAGGCCATAAAGTGGACCAAGAATAAAGTTCGCGGTCACGGTTTGCGCTGCATTCATCGTGACGGTACAAGTTCCCGTGCCGCTGCACGCGCCGCTCCAACCGGTGAACGAAGATCCCGAATTCGGCGTTGCGGTCAGGGTGACGCTGCCCACGGCGGAATTGAAGTTCGTTGTGCAGGTCGCACCGCAAGCAACGCCTGCCGGGTTGGAGGTCACGCTGCCTGAACCGTTGCCTGTCTTGCTTGCCGTCAGGGCAAAAGAGCCCGGTGTGCTGCGCAACAACGGACGGGTGCTGCCTTCTTTCATCCACCAAGTGTTAGTGAAGTCAAAGCCCGTAAAGCTGGCTTGCGTCATCGTCTCCGCAGTCGACAGACCGACGGCAGTGGCGCTGGCAGTGGGACCACTAGCAATCCCTTCGTCTTGCCCCGACGTCTGGGCATCCCAAAAACCGTTGTTGACGGCAGCAGCACTGGTCCCATCGATATACCCTACCAGCCCGCCGACGTAGTCGACCCCGCCTACGCTGCCGCTGGCGTAGCTGTTGTTCACAGTAGCGACCAGCGTATCAGTGGCGGCAATGCTGCCTATCAAGCCGCCGACGCCGCTGCCACCACCACTTACTGTGCCGGTCGCATAGGTGTTGGATATCGTGCCCCAGTTGATCCCGACCAGCCCACCGAGGTACCAGTAGCTCCCGCTAACATTGCCGGTGGCGTAGCTATTGCTGAGCGTGAAATCGTTCTGCCCCACCAGCCCGCCGCCGCCGGTTCCGCTTCCGATCACAGTCACGTTGCCGTTGGCGTAGGAGTTATAGATGGCGGCGCTGGCAACCCCGCCATTCGATCCCGCCAAGCCGCCCACGTAGTTGCTGCCGCTCACGTTGCCGCTAGCGTGACAGCCGTTGATGGTACCGTAGTTGGACCCAACCAGTCCTCCGACATCGCCGGTAGTCATATCCCCGGTGACATCGCTGGTGGCATAGCTATTGACGACGCTACCGCGGTTGTCCCCCACCAGCGCGCCGACGCTGCTGTCACCTCGCACGCTCCCGCCCACCAATCCGATATTTCGAACGACGGTGTCCCCTGCCAGGGATCCGATGGATCCGAATAGACCCACACTCGTTATGCCTGACGCATTGATGACGAGATTGGTGATGGTGTGGCCCAACCCGTCCATGGAACCCGAGAATAGTGTGCCGAACACCCAACCCAGCGGCGTAAAGCCCGCCCCTGAATGCCAGCCACTGGTAGCCGTGGCATCGATATTCGATCCCAATGCATAGTGACCAGCCAAGTGGCCATTGATTCCCTGTAGGGTGGTGCCGGAAGTATCGCCGGCCACGCCCAGGCTGTTGATGACAGTGTAGGTAACCTCGCTACCCGCCACACCAATCTTCAGGGTTGGCGTAGTACCGGGCAGCGTGATGCTCACGCCGTTGGCCAGCGTGTAACCACGTCCCGTGCCATAGCCCAGCACTAACCCAGCGGTGTTACCCGTTGCACTGATGTTGGCGTTAACCTTGATGTCGCGCGCGGAGGTCAACGTGAGGGGAGTGTTGGCGCTCCAGCTAATCGCGCCATTGATAATCACGTCGGCGCTAACCGATGTGCTGATGGCTGTCGCTCCAACAGCCAAGTGAGACATGATCTCCGAAGCCGAAACGGTCGAACCGGCGATATCGGCCACCCACGTATTGCCGACCCAAGAGCCGCCGGTGCTCGATCCCGAGGCGACAACGATTACGTCGCCAGCGGCTCTACCGGCATTGGAGTCGGCAAGGCTCTGCGCCTGGGCCGACAGGGCACATATAAGCATGCCGACGGCCAGGATATGTCGCCGTAGCCGATAGAAGAATCTGAAAAGTTCCACGCGCGACGACGGATCGGTTTTGATATACACAACATGCCTCCCTGATTTGACGGCTAAGTACCGAACGCGCGATGGAACCTTGGGCCACAGCCCCGGTCGCGTAGGGCGTCATATGACGGACGCCAGATTACCATTACAGCAGTAGTGGAATATAGATTTCGGCAGCCAGACCGCAGTTTTTTTTTGCGAGGTCGTTGCTAATTCGGTCAGTCCGTCTTCGCTACATACCCAGGAACGCCCTGGCGATGAACGCAGCCATCTGTTCGCGGGTGACGGTTTGGGACGGACAGAAGTTGCCGCCACCGCAGCCGGTAGTGATATTGAGTTCCGCGAGCCGCTTGATGTACCGGCAGAAGCCATTCGTCTGCGCAACGTCGGCAAAGCCGCTGCCGCTGCCACAGTAGGTTGCCGCCGGCTCGCCTTCCACGGCCCGGACGATGAACGCCGCCATCTGGTCGCGCGGGACGTTGTCGTTGGGACAGTAGTTGTTGCTGCCACACCCGGTAGTGATGGCGAGTTCCTTCAGCCGTTTGATGTGACCGCAGAAGGTGTTGCTCACCAGCACGTCGGCAAAGGGCGGCGTGCTACCGCAGTAGCCGGCCGCGGGGTCGCTTTCGACGCCCCGGATCAGGAAGGCGGCCATCTGGGCGCGGGTGACGCTCTGCGTCGGACAGTAGTTGCCGCCGCCACAGCCGGTGGTGATGCCGGCACCGTAAATGGCGTTGATGTAGGACAGGAACGACGAGTTGGCGGTATCGAGGAACAGCGTCGCCGGATCGTCGTCGTACAGGGTGACGGTCGCCAGGCTGTTGCCCAGGCTCGCCGAGCCCGTCAGGTTAGACAGGGTGACGCTGAAGGTCTTGGCCGGTTCCGTGACGGTGTCGTGGAGGATCGGGATGTTGATGAACTTCGGATTGCCGTCGCCATCGGCCCAGGCGAGCGTGCCGCTGGTGGCGGTGTAGTCGGCACCAGCCAAGGCGGTGCCGTTGCTCGTGGCATAGCTGACACCCACCGCGCCAATGGCGCCGCCGATGCGATTCACGCGCAGTTGCGCGGACGGGGCGCCTTCGCTCACCTTGCGACTCGTCTGAATGCTCAGCGTTCCCGGGCCCGCCGGTTCGAAGGCGCCGATGGTCGGTGGATTGGGGCGGGTGGCGCCGGTGATGTCCAGCAGCGCGCCATGCAGGGCATTGCCGGCACCGATCAGCGGCGAACCAGAGGTCGGACTGAAGTCGCTTCCGGCCGACACGAACAGCGGGTCACCGGTGAATGACGCCGTATCGAAACCGGATCCGGCATAACTCCGCCAGGCGGCAAGACTGCCGCGGGTTGCCTCCCATTTGTACGTGGCGGCCGAGTAGCAGTGATTGTTGTTGATGAAGGCGTAGGCGGAAAGGGCAAGCGG
>PMIH01000295.1:13631-13978 GCA_003158255.1 Rhodocyclaceae bacterium | reverse complement strand
TGGTGCAGGCAATGGCGCAGCCAGCGCGAGCCCATGCTGGTCGAGCAGGTGTCGAGCAGCGACAACAGCGTTGGCGCGGGCAGACCCCGCAGCGTTTCGGAAATTTCCAGGTTGCGGCGGGTGGCCGCATCGAGGCGAAGATAAGCGCCCTCGTGTTCGACGACCAGGCTGGTGACATGCGCCAGCGACTGCATTTGCGTTGCCCGCGCGTATTGGTACAGGGCGCCCGCGGCGGCAACGGCGAGTGGCAATGAATCGGCGCCGAAACCCGACAAGTCGCGGGTGCCGAAGTGCTCGACGAGTTGCCGGGTGCCCGCTTCGCTGTCGAAATGCCAGTCCGGCAAACG
>PMIH01000295.1:0-13575 GCA_003158255.1 Rhodocyclaceae bacterium | reverse complement strand
CGTCGAGCAGGCCGGCGTCGGTGAGCGTGCCGGGCGTAACGATGCGCGTGACGGCGCGTTCGACCGGGCCTTTCGACGTCGCTGGATCGCCTATCTGTTCGCAGATGGCGACGGATTCGCCTAGCTTGACCAGCTTGGCGAGGTAGGGCTCAAGGGCATGAAACGGAACCCCGGCCATCGGGATCGGCTTGCCGGCCGATTGGCCGCGCGCAGTGAGCGTGATGTCGAGCAGCCGGGCTGCTTTCTCGGCGTCTTCGAAGAACAGCTCGTAGAAGTCGCCCATGCGGTAGAAGAGCAGCAAGTCGGCATGCTGGCTCTTGAGCGCCAGATACTGCTGCATTACCGGGGTGTGTCTGGATGTGTCCTCGTGTGTGGCGGCCATACGATTATCGGGCGAGGCGTTGCCGAAACCTGATCGGGCAACGTTGGCGAAGACTACTGCGCACCCTTGCCGCTGAGGACGACACCGACCGTCTCGAAGAGGATCACCATGTCGAGAAACAGCGTGTGGTTCTTGACGTAGTAGAGGTCGTACTGAAGCTTCTGGGCGGAATCTTCGACCGATGCTCCGTATGGGTAGCGAACTTGCGCCCAACCCGTGACTCCGGGCTTGACGCTGTGGCGGACGGCGTAGAACTGAATTTCGTTGGTTAGCTTCTCGACAAAGAATTGCCGCTCCGGCCGCGGCCCGACGAGGCTCATGTCGCCCTTCAGGACGCTGATCAATTGCGGTAGCTCGTCGATGCGCAGCTTGCGAATAATGCGCCCGACCCGGGTGACACGGCTGTCGCCCGAGGTGGCCCAGCGCGGTTTGCCATCCTTCTCGGCATCGGTACGCATGCTGCGGAACTTGATGACGTTGAAGGGCTTGCTGTCCAGGCCGATGCGCTCCTGGCGGTAGAAGATCGGGAAGCCGCTCTCGATGACAATGGCCACCGCGGCGCCGATCATGAGCGGTGCCGCCAGAGTCAGGAGGACTAGGGAACAGAAGATGTCGAATACCCGCTTGACCGCATTGCGCATGAAGGTCTGGCGGAATCCAGTGCCGAAAATCAGAAAACTGGCCTTGAGCGAATCGAGACGAATCTGCCCCAGGAATTGTTCGAAGTGGCTGGCCAGATCGAGCACCCGGACGCCGTAGAGCTTGCAGTCGAGCAGCTCGCGCAGTGGCATCGCGCCGCCCCGCCGTTCGGTGATGGCGATGATGATTTCATCAACATCGTGTTTGCGTGCCGTGATCGCCAGGGAGCTGTCCGTATTGACGAGCTTGTTTTCCGGGACACAGCATTTTTCGCCGGTCGGTCCCGGAACGTAGCCGACGATTTCGACATAGCGATCCGACTTCGAGATGATGCGGGCGACTTCGAGCGCCTTGTCGCCGCAACCGAAAATCAGCACCCGGCTCATCATGATCTGGGGCGGCGGCATGTGGTAGGCTCGCAGCCGATTGACCAACATGCCGAAAACGGCCCCCATTACAGCCAATTGGAGAAACTGCTTGTTGATGGTGGTTTCGGGCAGCAGCAGCAGATACAGGCCGTAAGCGATCGGAATCGACAAGTGCAGTGTCAGCACGGCGCGCGCCCGCGTTTGCGAAAAGCTGTGGGTCTGCACGCGGTGATAAAAGCCGAGGGAGGCATTCAGCATCAGCATGGTGACGGCAAGCACCAGCGAGTAGATCACGATGACGTCGAGTTCCACCGGCAGGCCATTGCCTACCCAGGCGAACGCGATTCCGATACCCAATAGAATGAAGGCGAAGTCGGAGACGACGCCGATGATGGTCGCCGGCTGCACCCAGTGGCTGAATACCCGGATCACTCAAACTCCCTGACTCTAAGGGCCATCGTTGTCATTGCCATGCCCACGCTTAATACTCTTAGCAAAGTTGGGTAAAAACACATGACTTCCGGAAAAGCTCCCTTGATCATTTCCGGAATATCGCGGAAAACCACGGTCGCTTAGCCACAAACGTCAAGTGACGCAACTTTACGACATGGATATTTTGCCACAGCGAGCGCGGTTCTCGTTGTGGCCGGCTTGAAATTCACATTCGAATTAACATTCGAATGCAATTAAAATGGAATTTTCCGTCAACCATTCGCCGGTATCGCATTAGTGATGAAAGTGGACAACTGCACGGGGATTTCAGCACTGATGCTACGATGCTTGCCCAATCGCGCTTCCTTCAGTTTTTTCTGACTGCCGCAGCTGGTCGCGGGCGGTTCGGCGCCGTTCTCGTTCAGGGGCTTGCCTGGGTCTTGGCCGCGCTGGTGCTTGGCTGGGTTGTTGCCGGCTGGTTCTGGGAGGTTGTTGCGCCGAAAGCGACACCCGGGCTGGAGCCCGCCGTTGCGGAACTGGATTATCAGACGGCTGCCAAGGCAATTGTGACGCGCCACCTGCTCGGCAAGGCGTCGTCCGACGGAGACGAGGGTCAGCCGGACGAGGCTTCGGTACACTTCCGGCTGATGGGTGTGATGACGTCGACGCCAAAGGCCGCCGGGTTTGCGATCCTCACCGAAGAGGGAAAGCCGTCCGTCGCTGTGGTGGAAGGCGAGACTTTCGCGCCGGGAGTTACGCTGGTGGAAATCCTGCCCGGCCGGGTTCGCCTGCGCATCGGAGAGCGTGTTGAGACAATCGAAATGAAGGAACGGACCGAGCCATTGACTACGCCAACTGTCGGCGCCACTGCCGAAGAAAATTTCGGCAAGACGCGTTCTTCGCCACCTGAAGCGAACAGACCCCGCCCCGGCGAACGACGCCCATGATGCAAACAAGCTGCCAAAAACTATGTGCTGTGCTCGTTGCCTGGCTGGTTTTTGTACCAGCGACGTGGGCACAGAAGGGGGAAGACGGCGTATCGCTGACTTTTGCCAATGCCGACATCGAGACGGTGATTCACGCGATCGGCAAGATTTCCAATCGGAATATCCTGATCGATCCACGCGTCAAGGGAACGCTCAATATTGTCACCAGCAAGCCGGTGAGCCCCGAGGTGGCCTATCAGATCCTGATGTCCGCGTTGCGCCTGCAAGGTTATGCGGTGGTCGAGGAAGGGGGATTCGTCAAGGTCGTGCCTGAGGCGGACGCGAAGACGCATTCGGTGCCTTTCAGCAAGGCGCGGAACCAGTTGCACGGCGAGCGCCTGGTGACGCATGTATTCCATATCAAGAACGAGTCGGCAACGCAGTTGCTGACAGTCGTCAGGCCGCTTGTTTCGCCGAATAACTCGGTGGCCGCCTATGGCAACAACAATACACTGATCATCACCGACTATGCCGACAATGTCGCCCGTATTGCCAAGATTATCGATGCGCTCGATGTTCCTCAGGGGGACATCGTTGTAATCCAACTCAAGCACACTTCTGCTCAGGATTTGGCGCCGGTGATCAGCAAGTTGTTGGGCGATTCCGCCGGCAATGCACAACAGGTGACCGATTCCAGCCAGCGCGTCACCGTGGCAGCCGACAACCGCTTGAATGCCTTGCTGGTGCGGTCCGACAATCCGTCCAGAATCAACTCGATTCGACAACTGGTGGCCAACATGGATCAACCGGATGCAGCCGGCAACATTCACGTCATCTATTTGAAGAATGCCGATGCCACCAAGGTTGCCCAGACGTTGCGCGGGGTTTTGTCGGGTGACTCGAGGGGATCGGCTTCAACTACATCGGCGAGTAACGGCACGGTGCCAGGCCAGACGCAACCAATGTCGACGACGTCCAGCGGAACGGCTGGCGGTGAATTGGTCCAGGCCGACCGCAGCACCAATTCGTTGATCATTACCGCGCCTGAAGCGATCTACAACAATTTGCGCGGGGTCGTCGATCAACTCGATCGGCGTCGTGCCCAAGTCTATGTCGAGGCGCTGATCGCCGAGGTGACGACAGACAACGCCACCGAATTTGGCATTCAGTTCCAGAACAGCAACGTCGGCGGCAACGGCGCGGCGGTCTTTGGCGGCACCAACTTCGCCTCCGGTGGCAGCAACCTGCTTGGCCTCGCCGCCAGCCCGCTGGGCGCGTCAAAGGGTTTGAACCTGGCGGTGGCCAAGGGCACAATTTCCGTGGGCGGTACCACGATCTTGAACCTTGCGATGCTGGCGCGATTCATGGAGAGCCAGACCAATACCAATATTCTGTCCACGCCGAACCTGCTGATGCTCGACAACGAAGAGGCGAAGATCGTCGTCGGCCAGAACGTTCCGTTCGTCACCGGGCAATATGCGACCACGGGCGGTGGCACCAATGTCGCCAATCCGTTCCAGACCATCGAGCGCAAGGACGTTGGCTTGACGCTGAAGGTCAAGCCGCAGATCTCGGAGGGCGGCGCGCTTATCCTGCAAATATTCCAGGAATCGTCTTCGGTCGTGGCAACAAGCCTGAATAACACCAGCGGGCCGACGACCAACAAACGCTCGATCGAGACCACGGCCGTGGTCGACGACGGCGAGATCATCGTGTTGGGCGGCCTGGTGCAGGACAGCTACACCGGGGGTGCCGACAAGGTACCGCTGCTGGGTGACATTCCCGTACTTGGCCAGCTTTTCCGCTATGACACTCGGTCGCGCGCGAAGACCAATCTGTTCGTGTTCCTCAAACCGACGATACTGCGTGACGGCATTGGCCACCAGGCGATGACCACCGATCGCTACCTGTACATACTCGACCAGCAGCGGACGCAGGGTAGTCTGGGCAAGCCGGCTTCCGAACCGCCGCCGGCGCCGGAACTGCCGCCCCTGCCGCCACGGCAACTTCAACTGCCACCTCTCCAGGGACGTACGCTTCGGCCTGGCGCTTCGGTGCCGGAGTGACGGTGAACGGTCACCGTTCGCGATGAACGCGCTTCTGCCTTACGCCTTCGCCAAGGCGCACGGCATCCTGATGATGGATTCCGCGTCGGGTCCCGCTGACGTGATTCTGCGCGAGGGTGCGCCACTGGAGCTGCTGGCCGAGGTGAGGCGACGCGCGGCCGGTCCAGTGCATCTGAAATCGACGGTCGACAACCGAACGTTCGAAGAACTGCTGGGCCAGACGTACTCGGGTGGCGACCAGCAAGCGGCTGAATTGGCTGACGACCTTGGGCAGGATGTCGATCTGACCAAGCTGATGCATGAAATGCCGCTGGTCGAGGACTTGCTGGAATCGCAGGATGATGCGCCCATCATCCGGTTGATCAACATGCTCTTTACCCAGGCGGTTCATGAACGTGTTTCCGATATTCACATCGAACCGTTCGAACAGTATTCGGTTGTTCGCTACCGGCGCGACGGCGTCCTCGGCGAGGTTGCCCGGCCGCATCGAGCCCTGCATGCGGCGATGGCCTCTCGTATCAAGATCATGGCCAATCTCGACATTGCCGAGAAGCGCTTGCCGCAGGATGGGCGGATTGCGTTGCGCCTCGGCGGTCGGTCCATCGACGTGCGTGTTTCGACGGTGCCGACGAGCCACGGCGAGCGCTTGGTATTGCGGCTGCTGGAAAAGGGCAGCAGTCGCCAGACACTGAACGCGCTCGGCATGGCGGCGGATACCTGTGAGCGATTCGCCGCGCTGCTGGGCTATTCACACGGCATTGTTCTGGTAACGGGGCCGACCGGCTCCGGCAAGACCACTTCTCTTTATGCCGCCCTGCAAGAGATGGATCGACGGACGCGCAATATCGTGACGGTCGAGGATCCGGTTGAATACGACTTGCCCGGCATCGGTCAGATTCCCGTCAATACGCGCATCGAACTCGGCTTTGCCCGCGCATTGCGGGCGATTCTGCGCCAGGATCCGGACGTCATCATGATCGGCGAAGTACGAGATCTGGAAACTGCCCAGATTGCGGTTCAGGCCAGCCTTACGGGCCACCTGGTGCTGGCGACGTTGCATACCAATGACACGGCTTCCGCCGTGACGCGCCTGATCGATCTGGGCATCGAACGATTTCTGTTGGCATCGTCGCTGCGGGGCGTACTCGCCCAGCGGCTGGTACGCTGTCTGTGTCCGGAATGCCGCAAACCGCTGGCTGTCACGGAACAGGAACGTGAGTTGTTCGGGCCGGAATGTCCGGATCAACTCTGGTCCCCGGTCGGTTGTTCGGCCTGTAGCGACACCGGCTATTCCGGTCGTACCGGCATCTACGAACTCTTGACTGCCGACGACCACTTGACCGAATTGATTCACGATGGCGCGGCGGAGGCTGTGTTGCGCAGCCACGGCGAGAGGCTCGGCTGTCGTTCTCTGCGTGCGGACGGCATGCGTCTGTTGCGGAATGGCACGACCTCGCTCGAAGAGCTGCTGCGCGTCACCGAAGACTGAGATTGCCACGTGACGGTTTTCAAGTACAGCGCGCTCGATGAGGCCGGGAAGAAGAAGACGGGTTTGATCGACGCCGAGACGGTTCGCAGTGCGCGAGCCCTGCTGCGGGATCGCGGGTGGTTTCCTCTCGACGTCGATGATCTATCCGCCCAGGGCAATACTCGTCCCCGACTGTTCGGCAGCCACTTGCGTTCGTCGGAAATCTGTTTGCTCACCCGCCAGTGGGCGACGCTGCTGGCATCAGGCCTGACGATGGAACAGGCGCTGACGACGTTGATCGAGCAAGCCGAGCGCGACGTTGTGCGCGACGTCCTGGCCGGACTGCGACGCGAGATCCTTTCCGGGCTTTCGCTTCGCGCTGCGCTTGATCGCTTTCCCGGCGACTTTCCCGCGATTTACCGCGCCTCGGTAGCGGCGGGCGAGAAGTCGGGAGAATTGTCGAAGGTCATGCTGCAACTTGCAGATCACCTGGAACGGCGCAGTGCGCTTCAGCAGAAGACAGTTCAAGCGCTGGTCTATCCGGTGCTGGTGGCCGTGGTGGCCATGGCGGTGGTGATCGGGTTGATGACTTACGTTGTGCCTTCCGTGGTCAATGTCTTCCAGCAAGGCAGACAATCGCTGCCGTTGTTGACCCGCATCCTGATCAGTGTCTCCTGGTTCGTCCGGGAGTGGGGATGGTTGTTGGCGCTGGCATTGGTCGGCGCCGGTTTTGGCTTCCGCCATGCGCTACGTAGTGCCCCTTTTCGCATGAGGTGGGATATTGCGCTGCTGCGGGCGCCACTTGTCGGCCCCTACCTGCGCAATCTCGACGCAACGCGTTTCGCCAGCACGCTCTCGATTCTGGCGGGAAGCGGGGTGCCGTTGCTGGAGGCGCTTGAAGCCTGTAGTCGAGTTGTCGTCCGAGCGCCGCTGGTGGAGGCCATACGTCAGGTGGCGGTACAGGTGCGCGAGGGCATGCCGCTGTCGCGAGCGCTGATGCAGACGCGCCAGTTCCCGCCTGTGCTGGTTCATATGATCGCGAGTGGTGAAGCGACCGGTCGGCTCGATACTTTGCTGGAGCGCGCTGCGCAATTGCAGCAAACGGACATCGAGAATCGGACGGCCATGTTCACCGTCTTGATCGAGCCCATACTGCTATTGGTCATGGGCGGTCTTGTGCTGCTGATCGTGCTGGCCGTCATGCAGCCGATCATCGAAATCAACGTCCTGATTCATTGAACGGAAATACCATGGAAAAGACTATTGGCAAGAATGGATTCACCCTGATCGAAGTCATGATCGTCATCGTCATTCTGGGTGTGCTGGCCGCGCTCATCGTGCCGAAGGTCATGAGTCGGCCGGACGAGGCACGGGCCGTCGCCGCCCGGCAGGATATTGCGACGATCATGCAGGCAATGAAGCTCTACCGGTTGGACAATCGCAATTATCCAAGTGTGGAACAAGGGCTGGTGGCGCTGGTCAAGAAACCGGAAGTCGATCCGCTGCCGCCGAACTGGAAGTCGTACATCGAACGGCTGCCGCTGGACCCGTGGGGCAATCCGTATCAGTACCTGAATCCCGGGCTCCATAGCGATGTCGATGTCTTCAGTTATGGCGGCGACGGCAAGCCGGGCGGCGAGGGCGTGGATGCCGACATCGGATCGTGGCAATTGTGAAACCCGCGCGCGGAATGACGTTGATCGAGGTCATCGTCGTTCTGCTGCTCATCAGCCTGACGTCGGCGCTGGTGACGGGCTCTATCAATTCATGGCAACGGCCGGAGACGGAGATCGACCGCCTCGCCCTGGCGCTGGAGATGGCGGCCGAGCGGGCGAGAGTCCGGGGTACGCCGATACGGTTCGAACGGCTGCCCCAGGGCTACCGGTTTTCCCGCCTGGATATCTTCGGTAATTGGCAACCGGTTGTCGACGATCCGCAGCTCAAGGAACGCAGTTTGGCTGCTGGCGTGGTTTGGCGTCACCTGAACCAGGACGGTCAGGAGGTTGTCGGGGGACTTGTGTTCGGCAGCGACGTGCCGCTATACACGCTGGAGGTCGGCGTGCAATCGGGAGCGGTTCTGCTGGTCGGCCAGCCGTCGGGCGCCCTGAAGAAGATATTGCCGGCCGGACCCGCGTAATGAGGCAGGCCGCCGGCTTTACGCTACTCGAGGTATTGATCGCGCTGACGATCTTCGCCGTTGGCGTGATGGCAACGCTGCGTGTCCTCGGCGTTGCGGCCGGCGGCGTCGATGAACTGCGCATGCGGTTGTCGGCAGGCTGGGTTGCCCAAAATCGGCTGGCCGAGGTTCGGGCATTCGACAAGTTTCCGGCGGTTGGCGTCAATGAAGGGGAAGCGCCGATGGCAGGCCGGCAATATTTCTGGCGCGAGGAGATCAAGACGACCCCGAATCCCCTGTTCCGCCGCGTCGATGTCAGCGTCTATGTCGCCAAGGAGGATGAGCATGCCCTGGCTCGTCTCTCCGGCTTCGCAGTTCGGCCGTTGCTGCAATGACGGGCGTTGTTCTCGACAAGAGTCAGTCGTGGTGGTACGCCAATGGGGGCATGACCCTGATCGAACTACTGGTCGCCTTGGTGATATTCGCCGTGCTCGGCGTCATGGGTTACCGGGCGACTTCGATGGCAATGGAAACCCGCCAGCGTGTAGCTGCTGAACTGCAACGATGGCGCGAGATATCCAACTTCCTGCAAATATTTGAAACCGACCTTGCCCAGTTGATCGAACGCCCGCATCCGGGTAGCCCAACCGTCGATGCAAGCACTGCCTTGTTGAGCCTCAAATCTGGCGACAGCAGTACGGAATTGAGCTTTCTCAAGCTCGACGGTGCGGGTGGCAACGTGCGCCGCCGCGGCTATCGCTTCGAGCAGCAGCAAATCGTTCAGTTGCGCTGGCCGGGATCCGATGCCCTGTCGTCGCAGGAGCCGTACGTCGTGCTTGGCAACGTGACCGCCGTGCACTGTTTTGCCGTGGGGGCAAAGGGCGAGCGCCAACCCAATTGGCCGGATAGCGCAGCAGGCAATACGGCCAATCCGGTCGCCATCGAAATCGAGCTGGAGTTGCCGGATGTTGGTTCGGTGAGTCGGCTGGTGCCGCTACGGTAGGCCCCGAATGTTGCGCAGGCAAACAGGGGCAGCGATCATTCTGGCCATGCTGACGTTGGCGTTGATGGCCGAGATTGCGGCACTCGTGGTCACCGACTATGGCGCGGCCGCCGAACTGCTCGTTGGTCGGCAGGACCAGGAGCAAAGCCGCTGGTTGGCACGCGGCGCCGTCGATTGGGCACGCAATGTTCTTGCGCAGGACAAAAAAACCAGCCTCAACGACCATCTCGGTGAAGCCTGGGCGACGCGGGTGGCGCCGACGCAAGTCGAGGACGGTGAAGTCAGCGGTGAAATTACGGACTATTCAGGACGCTTCGACCTCAACAGTCTCGTTACTGGTGGCATTGTGGATACTGGACAAAGGGACGCCTACAAGCAACTCCTCACCTTGCTTGGATTGCCACCGCAACAGGCGGCGGGATTGTCGGCCGCGCTCGTGGACTGGCTGGACGCGAATAGCGTTACCGAACAGTATGGCGCTGAAACCGACTGGTACGTCGCGCAGGGCAAAGGCTATCGAGCCGCCAACGGGTTGCTGGTCGATGTCGACGAACTGCGTCTAATCCGCGGCTACGACGATAGTGTGATGGATCGAATTCGTCCGTTTGTCGCGGCGTTTCCGGCGGCGGCTCCGCTGAACGCCAACACCGCCAGCCCGGAGGTACTCAGTGCGACGATAAGCGGATTGGGGATTGATGACGCCCGGGTTTTGGTTGCGCGGCGTCAGGCCGCCGCGTTTGGCAAGGCCTCCGATTTTACGGATCAACTTTCTCCCAAGGCTGTCAAGCCGGCAACGGGGCGTGTCGATGTGACCAGTCGTTACTTTCTTGTTGGCGGACGGGCAAAATATGGTCAGGCGGTAACCCGTATGCAGGTTCTACTGGATCGGAAGGACGTTTGGCCGACCATCGTTTGGCAGAAGGTATTGTGAGCACAACACTGAGAATATTTATCGGCGAGCATTGGCCGGAACGGCCTTCCACCCGCTGGGCGCTGATGAGTGCTACCGGCGAGTTAGTGCGGCAGGGCGAGTCCGATGGTCTGCATTGGCCGACAGCCGAGGTTTATGAGGCCGTGCTTTCGGCGCCGCAGGTGTCTTGCCTGCGTGCGCAGATTCCCGAGCGCGTGTCGAAGCCCGATTTGCCACGGGTAGTGGCGAGCGCAATCGAAGATCGATTGCTTGAGGACCCGGATCAATGCCACCTGACGCTGTACGGCCGGCAAAAGGGAACTGTCAATGTGCTCGTTGTCTCCCGCGCGCGTCTGCGCAACGTGCTTGCCCAATTCGGGGCGTTGAGGCGCCCGCTTTCGGCACTCTATAGCGAGCTACAGTTCCATTCGTTGTCGGCCAGAGAGTGGCTGGTCGTGCTCGCGACCAACGTGGCGATACTGTCTCGCCCGGAAGAAACGCCGCTGGTGCTGGATTTGCCGGACGATGGCATGCCGCCACCGCTTCTACAGGCGTTGCTTGGCAACGTTCGAGCGGAGGACGGCGAACCGGAACTCAAAGTGCGCGCCGAACCCGGGCGGAATGTGGATCTGGTGAACTGGCGGACGTTGCTGCACACGCAAAAGGTGACGATCGGTCCGGAGTACGCCTGGTATCGTCTTGACAGCAAGGCGACAGACTTGCTGCATGGCGAGTTTGCTTCCCGACAACGACGAAGTGGCGTGTGGCTGCTGGTGAAACCCGCTGTCGTGATCGCCGCGTTGTTCCTGTTGACGTACGTCGCTGTCGGCATCGTTCAGTTGGGCCTGCAGTACTACCGTGTAAGCCAGCTCGATGGACGCATGACTGAACTGTTCCGGGCTGCCTTCCCGAATGTACCGGTGATGGCGCCATCCGCGCAGACGCGTCGATCCCTCGACCATCTTCGTGCGACGCATGGTTTGCTGCGCAGCGATGATGCGTTGACGCTGCTGGCGGCGGTGTCGGAAGTACTTGGCAGCGAAGGGCAGGACGCCATTCAAGAGGTGAAATACGAGAATCATCGCCTCACCGTGATATTCCCGTCGGGGCAAGCGGAGCGTATGGACAGCCTGAGACGGCAACTGACCGCGCGCGGCTACCTGGTAACAGCCAATGCGGCGCCGCAGGGCTTGCCATCTTTTGTCGTTGAACCGGATTTAACACGATGACTTGGCTCAATAACCTGATGCCGTTCGATTGGCGGCGGCTGGATTTGTCCCGGCGCCGTTCCTTGCTGGTGACGGTTCTCTTGGTCGCTGCGATCAGTGTCGTTGCCGTTTCGCTCTGGCTGCGGGCGGAGCGAGTCAGACTTTCGCAGCGCGAGAGCGAGGCGGAGGTAAAGCTGAAGGTAATCCAGGCCGACCTTGCGGAGATCGAGCGCCTGAAGGCCGGGACGCTACCGCCAAAGCTGAATGGCCCGGCCTTGCAGGATACGGTCGTGGCCTCCTTGGCCAGCCACCGGCTATCGCTGTCGGTGGTTGTGCTCGATGCAGAGCGGCTGCGCGTGCACGGGGCCGCCGATTTCGATACGGTCATACGCTGGCTTGGCGACGTGCAACAGAGCCACCGACTTGGCGCGGCCTCATTCTCGGCGAGTCGGCAGAAGGGTATGTCAGCCATCGATATCACTTTGATATCAGACCCGGAATGAAGTGGGGCATCGTTGTCGTGATGGCGTTCGTAGCGATTCTCGCTGCGGCACCGGCGACTTTAGTGGATCAGATAGTTCAGGAAGCCAGCGGCGGAGAACTGCGGGTCGGACAGGCCGAGGGATCGGTTTGGCGCGGCCGTGGCGTCGTGAGCGCGATCGACGTCGGCACCCGGACATGGCGGACTTGGCACCCGGTTGAATGGTCCTTCGATCCGCTTGCAGTATTTCAAGGCTGGATCGCGTGGCGCCTGACAGTGGATGGCAAGGATGCTGCGCGCCTGGAATTCGGGCCCCGGCGGTGGCGCGTGTCCCAACTTGAGGTAGATGGTCCGGCCCGATTCTTCTTGCAACGTATTCCCAACCCCGTGGCGAAGTTGGGCTGGGAGGGCGATATCCGGTTGGGTGTCGACACTTTGGAGTGCGCATGGTCGGGCAGCGACTGTGATGGTCATGTCAGTGCGCAGTGGGGCGACGCCGGATGTGATGTCTTGCCCGGTCAGGTGTTCGGCGATTACGCAATTGTCGCCACCGGTATCGCCGGGAACTTCAAGTTTGACTTGAAGACCCAAAGCGGTGTCGTCCATATTGCCGGCATCGGAAACTTTTCCGCGGAGAGGCAGCTGAGCCTTGCCGCAACGGTAAAGGGCCCCCCTCAACTCTTAAGCCGCCTGCCCGCAGTCGCTGGGCCTTGGGCAAAGCCGACGGACGTTGCCGATACCTGGAAAATCGCCTTCCCGTGAGGGGGCTCCTCGGCAAAATACGGGTTATCATTGGCGCGCTTATCGATCCGGGATTTTGGGAGATGACCACTTGGGTCTCCCCAGCGTCAGCGTTCAAGGGTGTCTTTCGGGAGGGTGAAAGAATGTTTCGGTCCATATCCACGCCGATCATCGGCTTGCTTTTGGTAATTTCCGCGCTGCTCACGGGCTGCTCGTCTTATCCGCCGGCACCCGCGTCCGCGGCATCATCCAGCTACAACTACCTCATTGGCCCCGGGGACACGCTCAATATTGTGGTCTGGCGGAATCCCGAGCTGTCGACCGTCGTCCCCGTGCGCCCCGATGGCAAGATTGCGGCGCCTTTGGTCGAGGACATGCCGGCCATGGGTAAGGATGCGACTACCTTGGCTCGCGACATCGAAAAGGCGCTCGCCAAGTACATTCGGGATCCGGTCGTCACTGTGGTCGTAACCAATTTCGTTGGCCCGTACAGCGAGCAGATTCGTGTCGTCGGCGAGGCGGCCAAGCCACAGGTGCTGCCTTATAAGCAGAAGATGACGTTGCTTGACGTCATGATTGCCGTTGGCGGCATGACCGATTTTGCCGATGGCAACAGTGCATCCATTCTGCGTACTGCGGAAGGCAACAAACAGTACAGCGTGCGGATTGCGGACCTGGTGAGGCGAGGTGACATTTCAGCGAATGTCGAAATGCGCCCCGGTGATGTCATGATTATTCCGCTAGGCTGGTTCTGATTTCCGGGCGTGGCGGACCCGGCGGCTATCTGCGGGTCGGGCGATAGAAATGGTTACGATCAATGAATGACAAGTTGCTC
>PMIH01000138.1 GCA_003158255.1 Rhodocyclaceae bacterium | reverse complement strand
AAGGCCGGCATCGACGATCGACGCGCCCTTACCCTCTGGCACGCCGCCTTGCGGCATGCGGCCCATGGCCATGTCCCGGAAACGTCGGACTACTGGCAGGCGGCCACTGACCGGTTGCAGGAACTCATCGCCGCCGAGTCGCAGCGCGAAGATGCTGCCTCCTTCGGCTGGCGGCCCTGGTCGCGCAGTCTTGCCGACGTGTGGACTCTTCGCATGGACGTACTCGACGAAATCACCCTGGCACCGATCCGTGCCTGGCGCATCCTTGGCCAGCACACGCACACCCCGCTGATCCACTGAGCCGCACCGCCGCCACGCACCAGAAATAGCGCCGATCTCCGCGTCAAACCGGCAAATCCGGGCGCGGGTAGTTGCCACTAAAATCGGCGCATGAATCTGAAGGCGCTTCACTACCGGCTACAAAACGATTTCCACTTGGCGGTCATGACCCTGCTTGGGGGGATCGCACTATTGGGAATTGCGCCTTTCACGCTTCTCCGCGTGATCAATGGTCAGTGGATGGCGTTCGCCGTCGACTTCATCATCCAACTTGGCATTCTTGGCAGCGTTCTTTACGCCTGGTGGTCTCGCGATACCCATCGCCCCAGCCTCTTTCTCGCCTACTTTCTCGGCATCATGGCGACCATCGCCGTCCGCGTTCTGAATGCTCCCGGCGAGTACTGGTTCTACCCGGCGATGGTCGCCAACTTTTTCCTGGTCGATCGCCGACACGCCTTGGCCATTACCTTGCTCGGCCTGACCACCCTGCTGCTGAGCGGCAGCCTGGACAAGCCTCCAGCCGAGGCCGCGTCCTTCTTCATTTCGGTCATCGTCTGCGCGCTGCTGAGCTATGCCTTCGCCTACCGCACGGCAATGCAACGAATGCAACTGGAGACACTGGCCTCGAAGGATGCGCTGACCGGCATCTTCAATCGCCGCACCCTGCTGGATGAACTGGACCGCGCACACCGGACATTCGAACGTGACCAGCATCGTTACGGAATCGTGATACTGGATGTCGATCATTTCAAGAAGATCAACGATCGGCATGGCCACCTCGCAGGAGATGGGGTACTAATCGCCCTGGCCAGCCTGCTGGAACGGAACGTGCGCAAGAGCGACCGTCTTTTCCGCTATGGCGGCGAAGAGTTTGTCGTCCTTACCCTACTACCCAATCACGACGGGCTGGTAACGGTTGCTGAAAAACTGCGCAACCGGGTCGAACAGAACATCGCCGACCTGGACGGCCAGCCGATCACGATATCCCTGGGCGGCGCGATACTGCGTCCCGCAGAGTCCATCGAAGCCTGGTTTGCGCGCGCCGACACTGCGCTTTATGTTGCCAAGAACTCGGGCCGAAACCGGGCCGTCATCGACCCCGACACGTAGCGCCGCGCGCCGGGCGGGCCGGCCCCACGCGTATAATTCCCGTTTTGAAAAAAACGCGGCCGGCCATGCAGGAAAAGTACATCCCCAAAGACATTGAGCAGGCCGCGCAGGCCCATTGGCAGTCCACGCAGTCCTTCCGCGCCGAAGAGGCCGGGGGCAAGCCGAAGTACTACTGCCTGTCGATGTTCCCCTACCCCTCGGGCAAGCTGCACATGGGGCACGTGCGCAACTACACCATCGGCGACGTACTCACGCGCCAGCACAAGATGCGCGGCTACAACGTGCTGCAACCGATGGGCTGGGACGCCTTCGGCCTGCCGGCCGAGAACGCCGCGATCCAGAACAAGGTGCCGCCAGCCAAGTGGACCTACGACAACATCGCCTACATGAAGCAGCAGCTTCAGTCGCTCGGTTTCGCCATCGACTGGAGCCGCGAACTGGCGACCTGCCGCCCCGAGTACTACCGCTGGAACCAGTGGCTGTTCCTGCGCATGCTGGAAAAGGGCATCGCCTACAAGAAGACCCAAGTCGTGAATTGGGACCCGGTCGACCAGACCGTGCTTGCCAACGAACAAGTCATCGACGGACGCGGCTGGCGCACCGGCGCGCCGGTCGAGAAGCGCGAGATCCCCGGCTATTACCTGGGCATCACGCAATACGCCGACGAACTCTTGTCCGCGCTCGACACGCTGCCCGGCTGGCCCGAGCGCGTCAAGACCATGCAGGCGAACTGGATCGGCAAGAGCGTCGGCGTGCGCTTCGCCTTCCCGTATGAACTTGACGGCAAGAAGGACTTGCTCTGGGTGTTCACCACTCGCGCCGACACCATCATGGGCGTCACCTTCTGCGCCGTCGCCGCCGAGCATCCGCTCGCCACGCGCGCCGCGCAAGGCAACGCCAAGCTGGCGGCCTTCATCGAGGAATGCAAGCAAGGCTCGGTGATGGAAGCCGACATGGCGACCATGGAAAAGAAGGGCATGCCCACCGGCATCTTCGTCGAGCATCCGCTCACCGGCGCCAAGGTCGAAATCTGGGTCGGCAATTACGTGCTGATGAGCTACGGCGAAGGCGCGGTGATGGCCGTGCCGGCGCATGATGAGCGCGACTTTCACTTTGCGAAGAAATACGGGCTGCCGATCAAGCAGGTGATAGCTCGTCCATTCTTCGAGATCCGAAACTACGAGCCGGGCACTCCAATTCCCCAGCAACAGGTCGTTGCTAGTAGCGAATTCACGACTGATCGTTGGCAAGAGTGGTACGCCGACAAACTGAACGGCGTCTGCACCAACTCCGGCCAGTACGACGGGCTCGACTATCAGCAAGCCATCGACGCCATCGCCGCCGACCTGAAGGCGAAGAAACTCGGCGACACCCAGGTGCAATGGCGCCTGCGCGACTGGGGTATCTCGCGCCAGCGCTACTGGGGCTGCCCGATTCCGCTGATCCATTGCGACACCTGCGGCACCGTGCCCGTGCCCGACGATCAACTGCCCGTGGTGCTGCCCGAAGACTGCGTGCCGGACGGCTCCGGCAATCCGCTGTTGAAACGTGCGGACTTTCTGAACTGCGCCTGCCCGAAGTGCGGCCAACCGGCCCGGCGCGAGACGGACACGATGGACACCTTCGTCGATTCGTCGTGGTACTACGCACGCTTCGCCAGCGCCGGTGCGACTACCATGGTCGACAGCCGCGCGCCGTACTGGATGCCGGTCGACCAGTACATCGGCGGTATTGAGCACGCGATTCTCCATCTGCTCTACTCGCGCTTCTGGACCAAGGTGATGCGCACGCTGGGGCTGGTCGATTACGATGAACCCTTCGCCAACCTGCTGACGCAGGGCATGGTGCTGAACCACATCTTCAGCCGCCGCACCGACAAGGGTGCCATCGAATACTTCGCGCCCGAAGAAGTGGAGCTGGTGCGCGACGAAGGTGGTCATGTGACAGGCGCAACATCGCTCGCCGGCGGCAAGCCGGTGGACTACGGCGGCATTGGCACCATGTCGAAGTCGAAGCGCAACGGCGTCGATCCGCAGGCGCTGATCGAGCAATACGGCGCCGACACCGCACGCTTTTTCATGATGTTTGCCTCGCCGCCGGAGCAAACGCTCGAATGGTCGGATTCCGGCGTCGATGGCGCCTTCCGCTTCCTCAAGCGCGTCTGGGCGTTTGGTCATTCCCTTGACGGCGTACCGTCACGACTGACTATTGCGGGCAAGCTGCCGGCCGATCTCGCCGCNNGTCGTTGGCGAAGGCTTCTCCATCCTGCTGCGCGTGCTGTCGCCCATCACGCCGCACATCTGCCACGCGCTGTGGAAAGAGCTCGGCTACGGTCCGGACATCCTGACCGCACCCTGGCCCGAGCCGCTGGACGAAGCACTCGTGCAGGACGAAATCGAACTGGTGTTGCAAGTGAACGGCAAGACGCGCGGCAGCGTGCGTGTCGCCGCCAGTGCCGACAAAGCCGCCATCGAAGCCGCCGCCATCGCCTCGGAAGCGGCGCAAAAGTTCATGGAGGGCAAGCCGGCGAAGAAGGTCGTCGTCGTGCCCGGCCGGCTGATCAACATCGTGGTGTAGCGGCATGCGTATCCTGCTCGTCCTGGCAACGCTCCTGATATCCGCCTGCGGCTTCCACCTGCGCGGCGACTATTCGCTGCCGTTCGAGACCTTGTACATCGGCCTGCCGGAAATCAGCGACCTGCGCGCCGTCATCAAGCGCACCGTCGAGGCTTCGACGCAGACACGTATCGTCGATAGCGCCAAGGAAGCCGAAGCGACGCTCCTGGTGCTCGCCGACACGCAGGAGAAGAAGATCCTGTCGCTGAACTCGGCNNGAGATGACCTTCGACGACTCCGCCGTGCTGTCGAAGGCAGCGGAAGAAGGACTGCTCTGGCGCGACATCCAGAACGACCTGGTGCAACAGTTGATGCGCCGGTTGGCCGCGGCGAAATTGGTTCCGGCCGAAAAAACGCCGTGAACCTCCGTCCCGAGCAACTGGCCGCGCACCTGGAAAAGGGTCTCGCGCCGCTCTACGTCGTGCATGGCGACGGCCTGCTGGGCATCGAGGCCGGCGACGCCATCCGCGCCGCCGCCCGCAAGCAAGGTTACAGCGAGCGCGAAGTGCTGATGGTGACGCAGAGCTTTCGCTGGGACGAACTCTTTCTCGCCGCCGGCAATCTCTCGCTGTTCGGCGGCGACAAGGTGATCGATCTGCGCATTCCCTCCGGCAAGCCGGGCCGCGAGGGCGGCGAAGCGCTGGGCCGCTACTGCGCGCACCTGCCCGGCGGCACCGTCACCCTGATCTCGTTGCCAGAACTGGACTGGCAGGCGAAGAAGGCGGCCTGGTTCGCCAAACTCGCCGAGGCGGGCATCGCCATCGAATGCGCCGCGCCGGCCGTGCCGCAACTGCCGACCTGGATCGCCGGCCGCCTGGCGCACCAGAAGCAAACCGCGCCGCGCGAGGCACTCGACTTCATTGCCACCCATGTCGAAGGCAATCTGCTGGCGGCGCACCAGGAAATCCAGAAGCTCGCCCTGCTCTACCCGGAAGGCGAGATCTCGCTGAAGGATGTCGAGGCAGCGGTGCTCAACGTTGCCCGCTACGACGTCGACGCCCTGCGCGAGGCCCTGCGCGCCAACGACCCGGCGCGTTGCGCGCGCACGCTGGATGGCTTGCGCGCCGAAGGCGCCGCCCTGCCGCTGGTACTGTGGGCACTGGCCAACGAGGCCCGGCAGCGCGCCGCGCGTGCCGCCCTCTTGCATGCGGCGCGGATTGACCGCATGATCAAGGGTGTGGCACGCGGCGACGTCTGGGACGAAATGCTGCAACTGGCGCTGCGCCTGACCCGAACAAGGACGGCATGATGGATGCACTGAACGTGAAGCACTACATGGAAGGCATCGGCCGCGCTGCCCGCGCCGCCTCGCGCGAAACGGCGAAGGCCTCGACCGCCGCCAAGAATGGCGCGCTGCTGGCAATGGCGAAGGCCATCCGCGACAGCCGCGATGCGCTACTCGTCGCCAACGCCGCCGACGTGGCGGAGGCGAAAGCCAATGGCCTGGAGGCAGCGCTGATCGACCGCCTGACGCTGACCGCCAAGGGCGTCGAGAAGATGGCGCAGGGCCTCGAACAAGTCGCCGCGCTGGCCGATCCCGTGGGCGAGATCACCGATCTCAAGCGCCGCCCGACCGGCATCCAGGTTGGCAAGATGCGTGTGCCGCTCGGTGTGGTCGGCATCATCTACGAAGCGCGGCCGAACGTCACCGCTGACGCGGCAGCGCTCTGCCTGAAGTCCGGCAATGCGGCGATCCTGCGTGGCGGCAAGGAAGCGATCCGCTGCAACCAGGCCATCGCCGCCTGCGTGCGCGCCGGCCTCAGGGCGGCCGGACTCCCGGAAACGGCGGTGCAGGTGATCGAGACCACGGATCGCGCCGCGGTCGGCTATCTGGTTGCCATGCCCGAGTTCGTCGACGTAATCGTGCCGCGCGGCGGCAAGGGGCTGATCGAGCGCATTTCGAAGGAAGCGCGCGTGCCCGTCATCAAGCATCTGGACGGCAACTGCCACGTCTATGTGGACGCCGATGCCGATGCCTCCATGGCCCTCAAGATCATCGAGAACGCCAAGACGCAGCGGCTGGGCACCTGCAACACGGCAGAGTCAGTCGTCGTGGCACGCCGAGTGGCGGCGGCACAAGTGCCCGCCATCGCGAAAATGCTGATGGCAAAGGGCATCGAGATTCGCGGTTGCGCGGAAACGCTGGCACTCGTGCCGAATGCGACGGCGGCGACCGACGAGGACTACTACACCGAATATCTGGCCGCGACCATTTCGGTCAAGGTGGTCGCCGATGTCGGCGAAGCCATCGAGCATATCAACAAGTATTCGAGCGGCCACACCGAGGCCATCGTCACCGAGAACTACACGCACGCCATGCGGTTCCTGCGCGAGGTCGATTCCAGTTCGGTGATGGTGAATGCCTCGACGCGCTTCGCCGACGGCTTCGAATACGGCCTCGGCGCCGAGATCGGCATTTCGACCGACAAGTTCCACGCCCGCGGTCCGGTCGGCCTCGAAGGACTCACTTCGCAGAAGTGGATCGTGCTTGGCAACGGTGAGGTTCGTGACTAACCCGGGTTTCCTTTGGGACGACCCGCTGCTGCTGGAAGAGCAGCTCACCGACGACGAACGCCGACTGCGCGATGCCACGCGCGAGTTCTGCCAGCGCGTGCTGGCGCCACGCGTGCGCGACGATTTCCGCCACGAGCGCACGGCGCCCAGCCTGTTCCGCGAAATGGGCACCATGGGCCTGCTGGGCGCAACGCTGCCCACCGAGTTCGGCGGCGGCGGGCTCAGTTACGTCGACTACGGCCTGACTGCCCGCGAAGTGGAACGCGTCGATTCCGGCTACCGCTCGATGATGAGCGTGCAGTCGTCGCTGGTCATGCTGCCGATCTTCGCGTTCGGCACCGAGGATCAGAAGCGGCGCCTGCTGCCGAAGCTGGCGAGCGGTGAACTGATCGGCTGCTTTGGCCTCACCGAACCGGACCATGGTTCCGATCCCGGTGCCATGGAAACCCGTGCCAGAAGCACTGCGGACGGCTATCGGCTTTCCGGCACCAAGACCTGGATCACCAACAGCCCGATTGCGGACGTCTTCGTCGTCTGGGCCAAAGACGATGCCGAAACCATCCGTGGCTTTGTCCTGGAAAAGGGAATGAAGGGACTGTCGACGCCGACCTTCCACGGCAAGGTCGGCCTGCGCACTTCGGTGACCGGCGAGATCGTCATGAATGAAGTCTTCGTCCCCGAGGCAAACGCCTTTCCCGAAATCAAGGGGCTCAAGGGCCCATTCACCTGCCTCGACTCGGCGCGGTTCGGCATCGCCTGGGGCGCGCTCGGTGCGGCAGAAGACTGCTGGCACCGGGCACGGCAATATGTACTCGACCGCAAGCAGTTCGACCGGCCCTTGGCCGCGAACCAGCTTATCCAGAAGAAGCTCGCCGACATGCAGACGGAGATCGCGCTCGGGCTGCAAGGCTGCCTGCGCCTCGGCCGCCTGAAGGATGAAGCCAAGGCAGCACCGGAGATGACGTCGATCATGAAGCGCAACTCCTGCGGCAAGGCGCTGGAGATCGCCCGCATGGCACGCGACATGCACGGTGGCAACGGCATCTCCGACGAGTATGGCGTCATCCGCCACGTGGTGAACCTGGAGGTGGTCAACACCTACGAGGGCACGCACGACATTCACGCACTGATTCTTGGCCGCGCCCAGACAGGGATTGCGGCATTCTGACGAGGAGCACGCAATGAGCCAATATGCCGCCGCCGTCTCCGCTCCGGGCTTCAGCCTCGGTGTAAGTTGCAACGAGGATGAGATCACCGGCATCGAATACCTTGAACCGCGCGCCGAAGTAGCGCCGAATTCGCTACTCGCCAAGGAGGCCGTGCGCCAGTTGCGCGCCTGGCTGAAGGATCCGCAGTACGTCTTTTCGCTCCCGCTGGCACCCGCCGGCACGCCGTTCCAGCGCCGCGTCTGGGCCGGCATTGCGGCCATTCCGGCCGGCCAGACACGCCAGTATGGCGAAGTCGCCGCCGACATCGGCAGCGGTCCACGCGCGGTCGGCAATGCCTGCGGCGCGAACCCATATCCGATCGTGGTGCCCTGCCATCGCGTGGTGGCGGCGGGCGGTGGCCTCGGCGGCTTCGGCAGAAATCGTGGCGGCTTCCTGCTCGATGTGAAGCGCTGGCTGCTGGCGCATGAACAAGGCTGAAGCCGCGCTGATTGACGAGTTTGTCGACGCGCTGTGGCTCGCCGACGGATTGGCGAAGAACACACTTGCCGCCTATCGCAGCGACCTCGCGCTCTTCTCCCTTTGGCTGGTCGAGCAGGGCGTGGATCTTCTGCACGCCGATGAGGTGGCCATCAACCGTTACCTCGCCCACCTGCATGGTCGCGCCGAAGGGTTCAAACCGACCTCGCAGCGCCGCCTGCATTCGACGCTGCGCCGTTTCTACCGCTGGCTGCTCGACCAGGGGCGCATCCACGTCGATCCGTTGCTGAATATCGAGCGGCCCCGCGCGGCGGAACGCTTTCCCAAGACACTTTCGGAGAAGCAGGTCGAGGCGCTGCTGGCGGCACCGGACGTCACTACACCGCGCGGACTGCGCGATCGGACGCTGCTTGAAGTCCTTTACGCCACCGGCCTGCGCGTTTCCGAACTGATCGGGCTGAAGATGTTCGAGCTGAGCCTCACCGATGGTCTGGTGCGCGTGTTCGGCAAGGGTAGCAAGGAGCGGCTGGTGCCGCTGGGCGAAGTTGCGCTGGACTGGCTGGGTCGCTGGCTGCGCGACGGACGCCCCGCGCTGTTGAAGGGGACTGAATCTGACTACGTCTTCATCACCGCGCGAAAGTCAGCCATGATGACACGCCAAATGGCCTGGACGCTGATCAAACGTCATGCGCTCACGGCCGGAATTCCGCGCGAGCGCATTTCTCCCCACGTGCTGCGCCATGCCTTCGCCACGCACCTGCTCAACCACGGTGCCGATCTGCGTGTAGTGCAGATGCTGCTCGGCCATGCCGACATCTCGACGACGCAGGTCTATACTCATGTCGCACGCGAACGCCTCAAGCTGCTGCACCAAGTTCATCACCCGCGCGGGTAGATCGCCATGAAAACAGACAACCAAACACCGGAAACGCCGGCGACAAAGTTTCTCCACAAGCACCACATCGCACACTCCAACCACCTTTACGACTACGAGGAGCACGGCGGTACCAAGATCTCGTCGCGCGAACTGAACGTCGCCGAACACGCGGTGGTGAAAACGCTGGTGATGGAGGACGAAAACAAGAAGCCGCTGATCGTGCTGATGCATGGCGATCGAAAAGTATCGACCAAGGAACTGGCGCGCCAGCTCGACGTCAAGAAAGTCGCGCCCTGCACACCCGAAGACGCCCACCGCCA
>PMIH01000192.1 GCA_003158255.1 Rhodocyclaceae bacterium | reverse complement strand
TGGAAGCGATTATTGGCGCCGTTTTCCTCGATGCCAGTTTCTCGGCAGCACGTGGTTTCATTGAAAGACTCTACCAAACCCTGTTAGCCCAGATTGATCCGAATACGTCCGGGAAAGACGCCAAGACCGAGCTGCAAGAACTTCTGCAAGCACGCAAGTTGCCGTTGCCGCAATACACGCTCGTCGTCACGCGCGGCGANNGCCCACGCCCAGGAATTCGAGGTGGAATGCGCCATTCCCAGCCTCGACGTGCGGGTTACCGGTGTCGGCACCAGCCGGCGCAACGCGGAGCAGGCGGCGGCCCGCAACGCCATCGGACAAATGACCACCGCATGACCGCCAGACTTTTTCGCACCGGCTATCTGGCCGTCATCGGCCGTCCCAACGTCGGCAAGTCGACCCTGACCAACCGGCTCGTCGGCGCCAAGGTCAGCATCACGTCGCGCAAGGCGCAAACCACGCGCCACCGGATTCATGGCGTGCTGACGACCGACGATTGCCAGTTCATCTTTGTCGATACGCCTGGTTTCCAGAGGAAGCACCGCAACGCGCTCAATCGCCTGATGAACCGCAGTGTGACCCAGACGCTAGCCGACGTCGATGTTGTCCTGTTCCTGGTCGAAGCCGAACGCTGGGGTGCTGGCGAACAAGACATCCTCGGCTTGCTGCCGAAAGATCGCCCTGTGCTTCTGGTCGTCAACAAAGTCGATCGCATCACCGATCGGAAAGCGGTACTGCCGTTCCTCGATAAGGTCAGCAAGGAATTCCCCTTCGCCGAGATCGTGCCCGTCAGCGCCGAACGCGGCGAGAATCTCGACGAGTTGTTGAAGGCGGCAGCCAAATACCTCCCCGAGGCGCCGCCAGTGTTCGATGCCGACGACATTACCGACCGCTCGGAGCGATTCCTTGCGGCCGAACTGCTGCGCGAGAAACTCTTCCGCAATCTGGGCGAGGAACTGCCCTACGGCATGGCCGTCGAGATCGAGAAGTTCGAGCAGGAGGGCGACCTGCGTCGCATCCATGCCGCGATCATTGTCGACCGGGCTGCGCACAAAGCCACCGTCATCGGCAAGGCCGGTGAGCGCCTGAAACGCATTTCCACCGACGCCCGCAAGGACATGGAAACGCTTTTCGGCGGCAAGGTCTGGCTCGAAACCTGGGTCAAGGTCAAGAGCGGCTGGGCCGACGACGAACGGGCGCTCAAGAGTCTCGGCTACGAGTAATGGCCGGCAAGCAGCGCATCGATGGCGCGGCTGCATTTCTGCTCCACGCCCACCCCTATAGCGAAACCAGCCTGGTGCTTGACGTGTTCGCGCGCGACTACGGCCGCCTGGCCGTCCTCGCCCGTGGTGCCCGCCGGCCGCGCTCGGCCATGCGCGGTGTATTGCTGGCTTTCCAGCCACTGGAGCTTTCCTGGTTCGGTGGCGGCGAGGTCAAGACGCTGGCGCGAGCCGAATGGCTGGGTGGTCTGCCGCTGCTAGCCGGGAAATCCCTGTTGCTCGGCTACTATCTGAACGAACTGCTGCTGAAGTTGCTGCCGCGCGAGGATGCTCATCCAACGCTGTTCGACGCCTATGGTGCAGCGCTCGCGGCGTTGGCGCGCGGAACAACCGAAACGGCGGAACTGCGCCGTTTCGAGAAGACGCTGCTGCGCGAACTCGGCTATGGACTGGCGCTTGACAGGCTGGCAGGTTCCGGCGAGCCGCTGCGGCCGGACGGCCAGTACGAGTATCTCGTGGAGCAGGGCGTCGTCGAAGTACTCGGCGTATCACCGCGATTGACTTTCGCAGGCAAGACGCTGCTCGATCTGTCCGCCGACGATTACAGCGACGCGCGCACGCTGGCCGAAAGCAAGCTGCTGATGCGGCAACTGATGACATATTATCTGGGTGGCCAGGCGCTGCAATCGAGACGGGTTTTTGTGGAGTTGCAGGACTTATGATCGAACTCGGAGTGAACATCGACCATGTGGCGACGATCCGTCAGGCGCGCCGCACCTACGAACCCGATCCTGTCTGGGCGTCTGTCGAGGCCCATCTGGGCGGCGCCGACGGCATTACCGTGCATCTGCGCGAAGACCGCCGTCACATCCAGGATGACGACGTGCGCCGTCTGCGCGAACTGACACACATCAAGCTCAATCTGGAAATGGCCGCGACCGACGAAATGGTTGCAATCGCCTGCGCTCTGAAGCCCGAAATGGCAATGCTGGTGCCCGAGGGCCGGCACGAGATCACGACTGAAGGCGGTCTCGATGTCGTCGGCCAGGAAGCCAAGCTGAAAGCGGCGGTGACAAAGCTCGCCGATGCCGGCATCGTCAGCAGCGTGTTCATCGACGCCGAACTGCCGCAGATCGAAGCTGCGGCGCGCATTGGCGCCCGCGTCTGCGAAATCCATACCGGGCCTTATGCCCACGCCTTCCACGAACGCGGGCGCGATGCCAGCGCCGCGGCAGTCATCGTCGAGATTGACAAGATCCGCACCGCGGGTCGCGCCATTCGCGACCTTGGTATGCGTTTCAATGCTGGGCACGCGCTGAACTACTACAACGTCGAGCCCATTGCGCAACTTCCTGGTGTACGCGAACTGCACATCGGCCATGCCATCGTCAGCAGGGCGATCTTCGTCGGCATGCGTGAAGCCGTGCGCGAAATGAAACGACTCATGCGTGAAGCTACCGGAACCACAGGCCGCCCGGCATGATCTTCGGTATCGGCACCGACATCGTCGCCATTGCGCGCATGTCCGACCTATGGCAACGGCATGGCGAGCGGGCGCTGGAAAGGCTACTGGCGGTCAGCGAGCGCGACGATTGCCGGTGCGCCACCGATCCCGGCCGCTTCCTCGCCAAACGCTTCGCCGCCAAGGAAGCACTCGGCAAAGCCCTCGGTACCGGCATACGCGCGCCGGCGCAGCTCAACGCCATCGCGATTTCACATGATGCCCATGGCAAACCTTGCTTCGACTTGGCGCCCGAACTGGCTGCGCATCTGAGCAGCCAGGGGCTGACCGCACATGTTTCCATCAGCGACGAACGCGAATACGCCGTCGCCTTCGTCGTCGTCGAGCGCCAATGAATTACGGTCCACTGATGATCGATATTGCCGGCACGGAGCTGTCGGCGACGGATCGTGAGCGGCTGCGCCACCCTTTGGTCGGCGGCATCATTCTGTTCAGCCGGAATTATCGGTCGCGCGAGCA
>PMIH01000289.1:5525-5660 GCA_003158255.1 Rhodocyclaceae bacterium | reverse complement strand
CGGTTCCGGCATGCACGTGCACCAGTCGATCTGGAAGGATGGCAAGAACCTGTTCGCCGGCAACGGCTACGCCGGTCTGTCCGACATGGCCCTGTACTACATCGGCGGCATCATCAAGCATGCGCGCGCCCTGAA
>PMIH01000289.1:0-5456 GCA_003158255.1 Rhodocyclaceae bacterium | reverse complement strand
GCCATGATGATGGCCGGCATCGACGGCATCCAGAACAAGATCCACCCGGGCGAGCCCGCCGACAAGAACCTGTACGACCTGCCGCCGGAAGAGGATGCCAAGATCCCGACCGTATGCTCGTCGCTGGATCAGGCGCTCGACTATCTGGACAAGGACCGCGAGTTCCTGACCCGTGGCGGCGTGTTCAGCAACGACTTCATCGACGCCTACATCGAGCTGAAGATGGAAGAGGTCACCCGCTTCCGCATGACCACCCATCCGCTCGAATTCGACATGTATTACTCGATATAAACCAAAACGCGTTTCATGCGTTATAGAAGGACGGGCTATGCCCGTCCTTTTTTTTGGCATAAACTCAACTGANNAACCAGAAGTCGGGTGGCAAGAGTTGCACGATCTTGTCGCAGGACAAGCCGGTTTCGACCTTCGCACCGCCGAAGGCGCGCCCCAATGCTCCGACTCCGGACGGCTTCCCGCGCGTGAGTTCGGAGACCCAGAAAAACCGGGATGGCGATCGCCGCCGGATTCTGGGAGAGGAGCTTGCCAACGAGCAGCGGCAGCTNNAACTATCAGCGCGTCCTCGACCGACTGAAGCCTTATCAGGACAGCGTGCAGTTGCACGAGCGCAACATCGATGCGCTGCAAAAGGAGATTGGCAACCTGCACTGATTTCGCGTCCGATGGCTTGCTTCTTGCTCAGCAAGTGGACATGAACGCCGCCGATTCTGGATCCGCGCCCGCTGGTTTTGCCGGGCTTGATCTCCTTTCTTCCGCTGTACTGCTGCTCGATGGCAGGCTGCTAATCCGTTATCTCAATCCGGCTGCCGAGAACCTCTTCGCAGTCAGTCAACGGGCCTGGCTGGGCCGGCCTCTGGCGCAACTTGCTGGTACGCCGCCGGCACTCGACAACGCGCTGGAGAACGCCCTCAGAAACAACTGGAGCTACACCGGCCACAACATTACGGTGACGCGCGAAGCGCGCGAGGGCCGGGATAGCGATGGTGGCGAACCGCTACACCTTGATTGCACGGTAACACCGGCCGATGCCGGCAACACGCGGTTGCTGCTGGAGTTCCGTCCGATCGACCAGCAACTGAAGGCCATCCGCGAGGAGCGTGAAGCGGTGCAGCAACAGGCCAATCGCGAATTGATCCGCAACCTGGCGCACGAGATCAAGAATCCGCTCGGCGGCATCCGTGGTTCGGCGCAATTGCTGGAGCGTGAACTGGCTAGTCTCGAAAACGCGCCGGCGCTGAAGGAATACACGCAGGTCATCATCAACGAGGCAGATCGCCTACAGGACCTGATGCAGCGCCTGCTTTCGTCGCATCGTGCCATGCAGCCGGCGCTGGTGAACATTCACGAGCTGCTGGAACGGGTGCGTCGGCTGATTCATGCCGAATATGGGGGCGTCCGTGTCCGCCGCGATTACGACACCTCGCTCCCGGAGATCACCGGGGATCGCGAGCAACTGATCCAGGCAATTCTCAATGTTGCCCGCAACGCTGCCCAGGCGATGGGCGGACAGGGGGAAATCGTCTTCCGGACCCGTGCTTTGCGTCAGGTGACGTTGGCCAAGAAGCGCTATCGTCTGGGGCTTGAACTCCAGGTGATCGACAATGGACCGGGCATCCCGGAAGCGATCCGCGACAAGATCTTTTATCCGCTGGTGTCCGGCCGCGAGGGTGGCAGCGGTTTGGGCCTGACGCTGGCCCAGAGCTTTGTCCAGCAACACTTCGGCACCATTGATGTCGAATCCAAGCCGGGCCGTACCAGTTTCATCATTCGTCTGCCCTTGTCTTTGGGCAAGGAAAACGACCAGGAAGGCTGAAGACATGAATTCCGTCTGGATCATTGATGACGACCGCTCGATTCGATGGGTGCTCGAGAAGGCGCTGACACGCGAGAACATTTCCTGCCGCACCTTCGGTTCGGCCGACGAGGCGCTGGCCGCCCTCGATGCCGGCGAGGCGCCACGGGCGCTGGTGTCGGACATCCGCATGCCGGGTACCTCGGGGCTCGAGTTGCTCAAGCTCGTCAAGACCAANNCAGGCCGTGGCGCTGGTGCGCCGCGCCGTCGAACAGGCGACACCGAGCGAAGGCAGCGGCGAGGTGGCCCAGGTGGCGCCGGAAATACTCGGCCACGCCGCTTCGATGCAGGAAGTATTTCGCGCCATTGGCCGCTTGAGCCAGTCGCATGCGACCGTGCTGATCAATGGCGAGTCCGGCACCGGCAAGGAACTTGTGGCGCGCGCCCTGCACCGACACAGTCCGCGCAAGGATGCGCCTTTCATCGCCATCAATACCGCGGCGATACCGCGCGATCTGCTGGAATCGGAGTTGTTCGGNNCACCAGCCGGTCAAGGCCAACGTGCGCGTCATCGCCGCGACACACCAGAATCTCGACGAGCGCGTCAAGGCCGGCTTGTTCCGCGAAGACCTGTTCCATCGGCTGAACGTCATCCGCCTGCGGCTGCCGCCGCTACGCGAGCGGCGAGAAGACATTCCGTTGCTGACCAAGCACTTCCTGGCCAAGAGCGCGGTTGATCTGAATGTGGATGCCAAGCGGCTCTCCGAATCGGCGTTGAAGTTTCTTCAGGGCGTGGATTTTCCGGGCAACGTGCGACAACTGGAGAACCTTTGCCACTGGCTGACCGTCATGGCGCCGGGGCAAACCGTCGATGTCGCCGACCTGCCGCCGGAACTGCGCGAGCATGCGGGAGGTGCGCTCCCGGCCGACTGGCTTTCCGCGCTGGCGCTGGAGGCGGATCGCCTGATCGCCATCCAGCCCGGCCATGTCTTCGATCACTTGACGCGCGCTTTCGAGGGCGCGCTGATCCGGCGGGCGCTTGCCACGACCGGTGGCCGGCGCATCGAGGCGGCGCAATTGCTCGGCATCGGCCGCAACACCATCACGCGCAAGATCCAGGAGCTTGGCCTGGAGGATGGGAAAGGCACGGACGATCAGGGATAATCGGGCCATGCCCGATTGTCCACTTGCCGTCGCTTCCATCGCCGCCGCGCTCGGTCCGCTGGCGGCGCGCTTCGATGTCGGTGTCATCGCCGCTTGCGAGTCCACCAATACACTGTTGCTGGCGCGCGCCGAGAGCGCACCGTCCGGCACAGTGATTGTTGCCGAACGGCAAACTGCCGGCCGAGGTCGCTTGGGCCGCAGCTGGCATGCCGATCCCGCGGCCAGCCTCACCTTCTCGTTGCTCTGGCGGTTGCCGCGCGGCACGGTTCCAAGCGGGCTCTCGCTTGCCGTCGGCGTTGCGGTGGCCGAGGCGCTACAGATGTTCGGCATCGACGACGTCGCGCTCAAGTGGCCGAACGACATCCTGCGCGACGGCAAGAAGCTGGGCGGCATCCTGATCGAACTTTCTTCGGGAGCAGCCGTGATCGGCATCGGCCTCAACGTGCGCCTGTCGCCCGATCTGCCTGACGATGTGCGCGGCAATGCCGCGGCATTGAATCGGGATGTCGATCGCAATGAGTTGCTGGCGCGGTTGCTGGCCTCCCTGCACGGCGTGCTCGCTGAATTTTCCGCCGGCGGCTTTGGCGCCGTGCGCGAGCGCTGGCTGGCGCTGAATGCTTACGCCGGTGCGCCGGTGCAGATTCTTTCCGGATTCTCGGCGCCGCTGGTTGGCCGTTGCGCTGGCGTGGATACGGATGGCGCGCTGCTGCTCGAAACCACGAGCGGCGTGCAGCGAATCATTTCCGGCGACGTGTCGCTGAGGGCGTTATGAAAGTGCTCTGCATCGACTGCGGCAATACGCGGCTCAAATGGGGCGTGCGGCAAGGCGATGCATGGATCGAACGTGGTGCGGCGGCCTTTTCCGAACTCAAGGCGCTGCCGGGGGAAGCCGATCGCATCGTCGCCTGCAATGTTGCCGGCGTGCCACCACGGCTGACTCTTGAAGCTCTAGCGGCGAACTGTGGCAAGACCATCGAATGGGTGCGCGCGCGTGCAGAGCAGTGTGGTGTCACCAACTGTTACGAACATCCCGAGCAGCTCGGCGCCGACCGTTGGGCGGCACTGATCGGCGCGCGCGCCATTCATGGCGGCGACTGTGTCGTGGTGATGAGCGGCACGGCGACGACAATCGATATGCTGACCGCCGACGGCCGCTTCCAAGGCGGGGTGATCCTTCCAGGCGTGACCATGATGCGGGACGCCCTGGCCGCTGGCACCGCCGATCTTCCACCCAGTGCCGGCGAGTATCGTGACCTGCCGCGGAACACGTTCGATGCCATCGCCAGCGGTTGCCTCGATGCGACGCTCGGCGCCGTCGAGCGCGTGTTCCGGCGCCTGCCACCGGGTGATGCGTTCTGCCTGCTTTCCGGGGGCGCTGCAGGCGGCGTGTCACCACGACTGACTTTGCCGCATCGCGTGGTAGAGAACCTCGTGTTGGAGGGCTTGGCGGTGATCGCGGCTGATGGTTGAGCGACGACCCTATTTTTTGCCGTCCGCCCACACCCTCACTGCGGCCAGCGTGTTTTCGACGTGCTTGTCGGGATTCATGTCGGAGTAGCGATAGGCAATCTTGCCATCGGGCGTGACGACGTAGGACGTGCGGCTGGCATAGCCGGTCTTCCAGAGCAATACGGCGTCGTAGGCCTTCATGATCGCCTGGTTGGCGTCGCTGGCGACCGGAAACTTGCTCTGGCACTCGCTGACCGAGAACTTGTTGAGGACACCGATCGGGTCGGCCGAGACGCCGATGACGCTGGCGCCGAGCGCCTGGTATTTCGGCATGGCTTCGGCGAACTCGTGAGCCTCGATCGTGCAGCCCTTGGTGAATGCGGCGGGATAGAAGTAGAGAACCACCGGTCCGTCCTTCAGGGCCACCGACAGGTGGTAAGTGAATTCCTTGCCGCCAAGCGTCGCCTGGGTGGAGAAGTCGGGCGCGACATCACCGACGTTCAGCGCCGCAAGCGCCAAAGACGGTAGTAGTGCAACCAGCAATGTGAGCAAGCTCTTCATGGCAGGCCCCTAAAAGTTGACAATAATAGTAGGACATACTATAGATCGACTACGCCACCGTTGCTACGGGTCAGGTGGCGTCATTCCAACTCCAAACGATACGAGAGGCCGATATGAAGATCAATTCGATAATTCGCCACGTCGCGCTCCTGGGCATTGTTGCCGTGGCTGCCACTTCCGCCATGGCGGACGAGATCAAGCTCAATCTGACAGGCAGTCAGGAAGTGCCGCCGGTTGCCACCATGGCTGCAGGCAGCGCTGTCTTCACGATCAACAAGGACATGACCGTCAGTGGCTCTGTCACCACAACCGGCATCGTTGCGACCATGGCCCACATTCACGTCGGCAAGTTGGGCGTTAATGGCCCGGTCGCGATCGGCTTGATAAAGAGCGGCGACAATGGCTGGACGGTGCCGCCGGCCGCCAAGCTGACCGAAGCGCAGTATCAGGCCTATCAAGGCGGCGATCTCTA
>PMIH01000245.1 GCA_003158255.1 Rhodocyclaceae bacterium | reverse complement strand
CGGTTGGTGTATTTCTTGGCGATGGAGATGACGAGGCGCAGGTTGGCCTCGGTCATTTCGCGCTTGGCGCGCCGCGCCTTGGCTTCGCCGGTGGACATCTGCTTGTTGATGTCCTTGAGTTCCTTGAGCGGAATGCCGATGCGGTCCTGCAGGTCGATCAGCTTCTGCTGTTCTTCCAGAATGGCCGGCGCGGCGCGCATCAACAGCGCGGCATAGGGTTTGTTGGACTGAACCTCGTGCTTCAGCCACTCGAGATTGGTCTCATTGCCGGGGAAAACCTTGATGAAGTGCTGGCGCGGCATGTGCGCCTTTTCAACGCACAGGTGCTGGATCTTGCGCTCGTGGTTGCGCGCCGCTTCGACCATGCCGCGCACCGAGTCGCACAGGCGCTCGATGGACCGGGCGGTAAAGCGGATGTTCATCAGCTCACCGGAGATCTGCTTCTGGATGCGCAGGTAGCCCTTATCCTGGGAACCCTTCTTGACCAGCGCCGCCATCGATTTGCCGAACAGGTGATGAATGGCCGAGAAGCGCTCGAGGGCGTTCTGCTTCAACTGCAACAGCGACGCCGAAATCGCGCCGCCGCCGTCTTCGTCCTCGTCCTCCGCCTCGTCGGCTTCGATGGCTGCCTCCTCATCCTCGGCCAGCGCTTCGATGTCTTCGGCGACTGCGTTCGGATCGATCACGCCATCGACCAGCTCGTCGATGCGCATTTCTTCGCGCGCCACCTTGCCAGCCATTTCCAACATCTCGGCGATGGTAGTCGGGCAGGCGGAAATCGCCATCACCATGTGCTTGAGGCCGTCCTCGATACGCTTGGCAATCTCGATTTCGCCTTCGCGGGTCAGCAGTTCGACCGAACCCATCTCGCGCATGTACATGCGTACCGGGTCGGTCGTGCGGCCGAATTCGGAATCGACGGTCGACAGCGCCTGCTCAGCCTGTTCGTCGACTTCCTGCTCGTCGACCTGACCCGGAGTCGCCTCAGTCAGCAACATGTCCTCGGCCGCGGGCGCGTGATCGAAGACCTGGATGCCCATGTCGTTGAACGTCGAAATGATCGACTCGATCTGCTCGGCATCGACCAGGTCATCCGGCAGATGGTCGTTGATTTCGGCGTAGGTGAGGAAGCCGCGTTCTTTGCCCAGTGCGATCAGGGTCTTCAGGCGCGTGCGCTTGGTTTCGAGATCGATGGGCGGATGCGCCGGACCGACATCGAGCGCCACTCGGCCCTTTTTGCCCTTGCCTTCAGCTTTGCCCGGCTTGCCCGAATGTGGTTTCGCCACGGGCGTCGGGGCGGCTTCGACCGCTTCCACGACTGGCGGCGGCGGTGCCTTTGCCGGGGCTGCTGCCTTCTTCGCCGGAGCGGCCTTGACCGGTGTCTTCGGCGGTGTCTGGGCCTTGGCCGGTGCAGCTTTCTTGGCCGGAGCCTTGATCGCCGGTTTCTTGGCTGTCGCCTTTACGGGTGCCTTGGCGGTGGTCTTGGCCTTGCCAACGGGCTTGGCGGACTTCGCAGTTTCCTTGGGCATGGGTTTGATTTTCCTCGGAATTGTGTCCCCGGCGCCTTCAAGTGCCGAACGTCGCGCCAAGTTGGGGGGATAACCGCGCAGTATAGCAGAAGTTTATGGGCTTACTTTGCCATCCTGCCTGCCTTTGCGGCCAGTAGCCCGGTCAGGTCGGCTTGTTCGGCGGCCGTCAGCGTGCCGGCACGGGCACGCGAATTCAGGGCGTTGATGCGGCCGGCAAGTTCAGCGTTCCGCAGCCGCTCCAGCGTGTCCTCGAAAACGATCTCCTCTTCGCTCTCGTCGCCATCGTCAATCGCCAGCTCTGCCGTCAAGGTGCCGATCAATCCTTCGTGGGCGCTGCCCCGGAAGTGCTCAATCACTAGGCCCATGTTGCCGGCGGCCAGTTCGCCGTGATCGATGGCGTTTGCGATCACATGCAATGCGGCGCCTTCCGCGGATTCGGTGTCGATCTGATCCAGGGGTAGCCGCGCCGCGCGTTCGGGGCGGCGCAATACGGCACGCAGCAGGGTCTTGAGCTGGGATATCTGGATCGTCCGCCGCTGTGGCGGCGCCGATGCTCGTCCGCGGGCCAATGGTTTCAGGCCGCACTGAGCCTCAGCTTCCGCCTGCGAGAGTTCGGCCAGACTCGCGACCACCTTCACGACCTGCGTTCGCAAGACCGGCGCGGCAATGCGCTGCAAGAGCGGCTTGGCTTCGCGGATCAACTGGGCGCGGCCTTCGGCCGTCGCCAGGTTGAACTGCTTGTCGAGGCTTTCTCCGGCCGGTTTTCTGACTTCCCGAATCAGGAATTCGGACAAGGGCGTCGTCCCGCTGGTGACGAGATTGTCAAACGCGGCTTTGCCCTGCTCCCGGATGTATTCGTCCGGGTCCTGGTTTCCCGGCATTTGCAGGATATCCACGCGTTTGCCGTCTTCCAGGAATTCAAGGCTGTTTTCCATTGCGCGCCGGGCGGCCCGGTCACCGGCACTGTCGCGGTCGAAGCAGAAGACGACGCGGTTGGCCTGCCGGAGCAGTCGTTGTGCATTATGGCCGGTGGTGGCGGTGCCCAGCGACGCCACGACGTTCTCGACACCCAGTTGCGCCAGTCCAACCACATCCATGTAGCCTTCGACGACGATGACGGTGTCGGAGTCATGGATGGCCCGGCGTGCTTGCGACAGGCCGTAAAGTTCGCGTCCCTTCTCGAACAGCGGCGTTTCGGGCGAATTGAGGTACTTCGGCTCACCTTGGCCGATGACGCGGCCGCCGAAGCCGATGACGTTGCCGCGCTGATCCTGGATGGGGAACATGATGCGGTCGCGGAAGCGGTCGTAGCGCCGGCCTTGGTCATTCTCGATCACCAGCCCGCATTCGACCAGTGCCGGGTCGTTGTAGTCCGGAAAGACGCTTTGCAATCCCTGCCAGTCGTCAGGCGCGTAGCCAAGCCCGAATCTAGCCGCCACTTCGCCGGTGAGCCCGCGTCCCTTGAGGTAGTCGATGGCCTTGGGCGAAACCTTGAGTTGGTCCTTGTAGAAGCGCGCCGCCCGCAGCATCAACTCGGTCAGGGGCGCTTTCTTGGCCCGCTCGGTCTGTGTTCGTTCAGAGACACGCGGCACCTGCATGCCGACCGAGTGGGCGAGATCCTCGACGGCTTCGATGAAGCCGAGGCCGGAATATTGCATCAGGAAGCCGAGTGCGCTGCCGTGGGCGCCGCAGCCGAAGCAGTGGTAGAACTGCTTCGACGGGCTGACGCTGAAGGAGGGCGTCTTCTCGGTGTGAAACGGGCAGCACGCCTGGTAATTGGCGCCGCCCTTCTTGAGCGGCACATAGCGCTCGATCACGTCGACGATGTCGACGCGCGCCAGCAACTCCTGAATGAAAGATTCGGGGATCACGACGGGATTATGCCTCCGAAGGGCCGCCCCCGAGGAGGCATGCGCCCCTGTGGGGGCAGCGAGCTGCTCTTGCGAGCGTGGGGGCCAACTATGCGCCGGTGAGCTTTGCCTTGACGAGCTTCGAGACCTCGCCTGTGTCAGCACGACCGGCGATCTTCGGTTTGACGATGGCCATCACCTTGCCCATGTCGGCGGGCACTTTGGCGCCCGATTCCGCGACGGCCGCGACAACGATCGCCTCGACTTCGGCGGCCGACAGCCCGGCCGGCATGTAAGCGGTGAGCACAGCCACCTCGAACTTCTCGGCGTCGGCGAGATCCTGGCGCTTGGCCGCTTCGTACTGGGTGATTGAATCCTTGCGCTGCTTGAGCATTTTCTCGATCACGGCAACGATGGCCGCGTCGTCGAGCTCAATGCGTTCGTCAACTTCCCTCTGCTTCATCGCTGCCATGAGCAGGCGGATGGCGCCGAGACGCGCCGTTTCCTTCGCCTTCATGGCGGTCTTCATGTCGTCGTTGATGCGGGTCTTGAGGCTCATGGCGTTAATCTTCCACAAACACAAAAACCGCCCCGGAGGCGGTTCTTGCTGGTGATCGGGGCAACTCTTAGTAGAGCTTGGGCGGCAGCATCTGGCTGCGGATGCGCTTGTGATGGCGCTTCACGGCAGCAGCCAGCTTGCGCTTGCGCTCGGAGGTGGGCTTCTCGTAGAACTCGCGCGAGCGCAGTTCGGTGAGCGTGCCAGCCTTTTCGATGGTGCGCTTGAAGCGGCGGATGGCAACTTCAAAAGGCTCATTTTCTTTGAGGCGAATACCCGGCATTGCGATGTGTCCTGATGAGTGGGGGCGGAACAGAGGGGCGCATTCTAGCTAATTTTCCGCTGATGTCAAAGGTAAAATCCCGCCAATGATTGTTCTTGGCATCGAATCTTCCTGCGACGAAACGGGTGTCGCCCTGTATGACACAGGCCGCGGCTTGCTTGGTCACGCCGTGCACACGCAGGTAACCATGCACGAAGCCTATGGCGGCGTGGTGCCCGAACTGGCGTCGCGCGACCACATCCGGCGGCTGATTCCACTGCTCGAGCGCGTGCTGGTCGAGGCAGGGGTCGGCAAGGCGGACATCGACGGTATTGCCTACACGGCCGGGCCGGGGCTGGCGGGTGCGCTGCTCGTCGGCGCCAGTTTTGCTGCCGCGCTGGCGCAGGCGCTGGACATCCCCGCGCTGCCAGTGCATCACCTCGAAGGCCATTTGCTGTCGCCATTGCTGGCGGTCGATGCGCCGAGCTTTCCTTTCGTCGCCCTATTGGTTTCCGGCGGCCACACGCAGCTGATGCGCGTCGCCGGAGTGGGTGCTTACGAATTGCTCGGCGAATCGGTTGACGATGCTGCTGGCGAGGCCTTCGACAAGACGGCCAAGCTGCTTGGGCTGGGCTATCCCGGCGGTCCGCAGTTGGCCGAGCTGGCCGGCTCGGGTGGGCCGAGCGCGCTGCGCTTGCCGCGGCCGATGCTGAGAAGCGGCGATTTCCAGTTCAGTTTTTCTGGCCTCAAGACCGCTGTGCTGACGCAGGTGCACGGCCGAAACCTTGCCGCGCAGGAACGGGCCAATCTGGCCTGGGAGTTTCAGGAGGCCGTGACGGAGGTGCTGGCCGTAAAGTCAGTCATGGCGGTACGCCACTGCAATCTGGATCGCCTGGTGGTGGCGGGCGGGGTCGGCGCCAACCGGCGCTTGCGGCAACGTCTGGACGCCGATGCGGCCGCAGCAGGCATTCGCGTGCACTACCCGGAAGTGGCGCTATGCACCGACAACGGCGCCATGATTGCCTACTGCGGAGCCCAACGCTTGTTGGCTGGGCAGCACGGGTCGGCGGACGGTGCCTTCGGTGTGCGGCCGCGTTGGCCGCTCCAGGAATCAGGCCTGCTTCTTTGAGCCGATCCGGCTTTCGGTGCCATCGCGCAGGCGCTGGATGTTGCCGCCGTGCCGCCAGATGAGCAGTGCCGACATCAGGCCGGCGGCAACGGTGAGTTCGATTTGACCGGAAAGTATCCAGGTGACGAAGGGCGCTTCGATGGCGGCGACGATGGCGGCCACGGACGAATAGCGCGTGACCAGGGCTACCACTAGCCACGTCACCATGGCGGCGAGGGCAAGAACCGGATGAAAGCCGGCCAATACGCCGAGTGCGGTGGCGACGCCTTTNNGTGGCCAGCCAGACGGCGAGCCAGCCTTTGAGCGCGTCGCCAAGCAGCGTCAACAGGGCCGCCGACTTGCTGCCCGTACGCAGCACGTTGGTGGCGCCGGGATTGCCGGAGCCGTGGCTGCGCGGGTCGTCGAGGCCGTAGATTCTGGAGACGATGACGGCGAACGGCAGCGAGCCGAGCAGGTAGCCGAGAAGAATGAAGAGAAGGGTCTGCAAAAGCGCGCTCATGCCGGTTGGCCTAGAATCGCGGCTATTCTAAACGAGGGCGATTGATGGACTTCATCTTCATCGAGGAAATGCGCGTCGACGCTCACGTCGGTATCTACGAACGCGAGAAGGCCGCGCCGCAGACGCTGGAGATCAGCCTCACCTTCGGCGTGCCCGACGAAGCGGCGCGCGACGACGACATCGCCAAGACCATCGACTACGCGACGGTCATTGCGCGTGTCCGCACCGAACTTGCCGAACGACACTTCAATCTCCTGGAGACGCTGGGCGAGTATGTGATCGGCCTGATGCTCGACGAGTTCCGCGCCCCCTGGGTGAAGATTTCCATCGCCAAGATGGGCATCGCCAAAGGCGTCAAGCGCGTTGGCGTTCAGATCGAACGCAGCCGCGCCTGACGTATTCGCGCCTCAGTACGGAATCAGCGAGCCGCCGCCCGAGAGCGCGTAGGTCGCGCCGCCCAGGCTGCTGTTGCTTGACGCCTTGTAATAGGCATTGTGGCCGTTGCCGACGATGTTGCTCACCGCCGTTCCCGAAATTCCGGCCGTGTCGTTGAGCACCGTCACGTAGGAGTTGGTCGTCAGGGTCCAGGTACTGGTGGC
>PMIH01000252.1:6195-9885 GCA_003158255.1 Rhodocyclaceae bacterium | reverse complement strand
ATCAACATGATCGGTGTCACCGAACTGACACTGGCAAACATGCTGATGGTGATGCCTATCATCAACGTATTGACGATCAATATCTTCCGATAGCCAAAACGTCGAAGGATGCGGCTTGAAATTACTTTCATTCCCATTGCTGCTGCCGCGGCTGGCATCATGAGTAGTCCCGATTGCCAGGCGGGGAGCCCAAGGCCAAGTTGATAGAGCAATGGCAACAGGAACGGCAGGCCGCCCAATCCCAGGCGTGTGATGAATCCGCCGACTACCGAAACGCGGAAGGTGCGTACCCGAAACAAGCCAAGACGCAGAAGCGGATAGGGATTGTGGCGCGCATGCCAGACGTAAGCAGCCAGTAGACTCAGCGACACCAAAAACAATATTGCCGCTGACGTCGAGCCAATATTGTGCTCGCCAAATATTTCCAACAGCCACGAGAGCAGTGCAGTGCCGGAGCCAAACAGCACCATGCCAACTACGTCCAGGGGGCGCGATCCGTCGCCGCGATAGTCCGGCATGTGGCGATGGATAAGCAGTTGTGCCGCCAGTCCGACCGGGACATTGATGAAGAAGATTGTCCGCCACGGCAACCAGTGCACGATCAGGCCGCCAATCGTCGGCCCCAGCAGCGGCCCGATCAATGCGGGGATGATCACGAAGTTCATCGCCATCAATAACTCTGACTTCGGGAACGTGCGGATGATGGTTAGCCGCCCGACCGGCATCATCATCGCGGCACCCATGCCTTGCAGGATCCGCGCCGCGACAAGCATCGGGACATTCAGCGACAGGCCGCAGAGTACGGACGAAAACGTGAAGATCGCCACCGCCGTGCTGAACACGCGTCGAGTACCAAAGCGGTCGGCCATCCAGCCGCTGATGGGAATGCATACGGCAAGGCTCAGGATATAGCTGGTGACCACGGCCTTCAGGCTCAACGGCGCCACATGAAGACTCGCCGCCATGGCCGGTACCGCCGTGTTGATGATGGTCGAGTCAAGCTGTTCCATGAACAATGCCGTCGCCACCACCCATGGCAGGTAACGTTTGACGGTCGAACCGTCGGTATGACTATCTGTGGCCTGCATTTGGAGCCATTTCGCGAGGACAGTGGAAGGTTGCCAATGGGATGATGGCTGAATGTCTGAGCGTCGCTCTGTTTGCCACGGTCTCACTACGTACGCTAACGAACGGACAGTGGCATCGAATGTATCTACCTTTTGTCGACCAGAACAACAGCGGGAGACGACGATGCATTGGCAATGTAACTCAAACGCAATTGGCGTCACTGGACGAAATGGAATCGGGTGGCAAAGGCGGTTATCAGCCCGAATCCAGCACTACTTGCTGAAATGCTTGCTTGCCTCGCTTCTCGGTGTTGCGGGTGCTGTGCCAGTCATTGCTGCCCCGATTCGGTTACCGGCACTCGTCGATCCGCCGAGCCAGGAGCACCACGTCGGCAAGGTTGTCTTTGTTGAATTGGTGACGCCAGACGTTACTGCCGCCAAACAGTTCTATGGAGAATTGTTCGGCTGGACATTCCGCGACATTCAGGTTGATGGAACAAGATATGCCGAAGCATTTCTCGACGGGCATAGTGTCGCAGGACTGATTCACAAGGACATGCCTGAGAGCAAGCGTCGGCAGCCGGCGTGGCTCAGCTTCATCTCGGTACGCGATGTCGACGCGACGAGAGAAATCGCTTTGCAGCGTGGTGCAAAAGTGCTGTTCGAGCCGCATAGCATTCCTGACCGCGGCCGGGAAGCGGTCTTTGCGGATCCGCAGGGCGCCGTTTTTGCGGTGCTCGCTTCGAGCAGCGGCGATCCCCCTGAAGTACTTGCCGCACCCGGCGAATGGATCTGGAGCTCGCTGATCACGATTGATCCGGACACCAATGCCGCCTTCTACCAGGCCCTGTTCGACTACGAAGTCTTCGATTTGCCTGCCAATAATGGCGCTCAACATCTGCTGCTCGCGTCCGACAACTACGCTCGTGCCAGCGCGAATACGCTGCCTGCGCGCGAACCGGCGATTCGTCCCCATTGGCTCAACTATGTGCACGTGGAAGACGCGGTAGAGACGGCCGCAAAGGTCGTGGCCCTCGGCGGCCGAGTGCTGGTCGAGCCACGGCTTGATCGCCATGGCGGCAAGGTGGCGGTAGTCGCCGATCCGCAGGGAGCACGCTTCGGAGTGCTTGAGTGGCCGGACAGCGAGAACAAGGAGGTGATCAAATGAAATGCTCACGTTTGCGCTTGTCCGCAATTGTCTTCGTGGTCGGGTTAATTACGGCTTTGGTATCAGGCTGCGTCGTCACCAGTGGCTACGGCTACGACGGCGGTGTTGGCATTGGGCTGGATTACTACGAACCGTACGGGAGTTACTACGGTGGCTGGGGGCCTGGGTACTTTGTGGGGCCATCTCACGACGGGGGTCACCGTTCGGACCGCGGCGGTGGCTCACCCCCGCACGCATACAGACCCGCGCCGCCATCCCACGCGATGCCGTCCATTCCGTCACATTCGCGTTCGGGAAGGTCACGGTCGCGTTAAGGAATAGCGGTAGCCAAGTTATCGACCCACAGAAGTGACGTGCACGAAGGAACCAAAATGAGAATTGACACCAAAGCCCGGTTGGCAATCGCGGCAATCCTGGATATCGCCATTCACGGTACCAATCAGCCCGTCCGCCTGGCCGACATCAGCAAGCGTCAGCGCGTTTCCCAGTCATACCTGGAGCATCTGTTCAGGCGGCTGCGCGAAAGCGGCTTCGTCTCCAGTGTCCGCGGTCCCGGCGGGGGGTACTGGTTGAACAGGCGTTTGGCCACGATTTCTGTTGCGGACGTCATCGCATCTGTCGATAGCCACGCCTTCGGCCCCGACCCTTGTCTTGGCAATGATTGCCGCCCGGAGCATACAGGCAACGTGACCGATGGACTTTGGTCCGGACTCGACGATCACTTGCGTGATCACCTGCGTTCCATGACTCTGGAATCCGTTCTTGCCAACGCCACGGAAGCGGCGGATATTCGCGACCAGGCGGCCATCGTGGCTACGAATCCTTACGTCGAAAGGGTTCCGCTCAGACATGAAGATCGGCCCGCTGTCGCAATCATCTGAGTCTGCACAACCGAATCTGGCCGGGAAGGCTCATCGGCGCGTCCAGGTGAGGCAACTATTCGGCTTGCTGGCCGGATGTCTGCTGCTTGTTGTGAGCCATCCCGTTCCGGCCTACGAATCGAGAGGTGCGCGCTCCTGCGCAGCATGGCAGGAGTACCGCCTGGACAAGATCGCCGGCCACCCCCAGAACGCCGAGATTTACGAGACCTGGCTGGTTGGATATCTCAGCGGAATAGTGGCCGGATCCGGTACGGACTTCCTCGCCGGCACGGACAACGAAGCGGTATTCCAGATGGTCGATGTCTACTGCGGCGCAAATCTTCTAATGAATCTGGCCACCGCCGGAACCTATGTGGCGCGGGACCTCATGCAGCAGAAGGGAATAGTCAATCGGGGAACCTTGCCGTGACCCGGCTTGCCTTGTGGTCACAACCCCAATGACTACCCTTCATCAATAGTTCGAGAACCGCCAGCAAGGCGCTCAGCCGAAATTCTTCGCCGCGAAATCCCAGTTGGCGAGGTGGTTCAGGAAAGTCTCGACGAACTTCGGGCGGGCGTTGCGGTAGTCGATGTA
>PMIH01000252.1:0-6052 GCA_003158255.1 Rhodocyclaceae bacterium | reverse complement strand
GCCCTTGATCAGGTTGTTCAGGTTGGTGACATACGCTTGGTGATGCTTGGCGTAGTGGTATTCGAAGGTTTCCTTCGACATGTGCGGCGCCAGGGCGTCCATCGCGTAGGGCAGGGGGGGCAGGGTGTGTTCCATGGTGGGTTTCCTCTGGTTGGTGGAAATGCCGCTCGCGATCGGATCAGCCAATGCGAGTGTGGTCTCAAGATGCGTTATAGGCCGTGACTGTGGCAAGGTCGGTTCGCTAACGCACATATCCCACTTACCGACCGCTGCTTCTTGTCATTGCGTGGGGGCTGCCAGAACACTGTCGATGATGGCCTGCGCTTCCGTTTGAATCTGGCGCAGATGATCCGCGTCACGAAAACTCTCGGCGTATATCTTGTAGATGTCTTCGGTGCCGGACGGACGGGCCGCGAACCATCCACTTTTTGTGATGACCTTCACGCCGCCGATGGCTGCGCCATTTCCTGGCGCCTCGGCAAGGATGCTCTGGATGGGTTCGCCGCCAAGCTCGGTAGCCAATATCTGCTGGGGCGTAAGCTGCGCCAGTTTTCGTTTCTGTGGTGGCGTGGCTCGCGCCTCGATACGATCGTAATAGACATCGCTTAGCTCGCGAGCAAGCGCCTGGTAGATTTCGCCGGGATCTCGGCCGATGCGGGCGGTGATCTCGGCCGAGAGCAAGGCGGGGACGATGCCATCCTTATCGGTTGTCCAGACCGTGCCATCAAGACGCAGGAACGTGGCACCGGCGCTCTCTTCACCAGCGAAGCCGAGCGCGCCGTCGAACAAGCCATCGACGAACCACTTGAATCCAACCGGCACCTCGTAGAGTTTGCGGCCGAGTTTCGCCGCGACGCGGTCAATCATCTGGCTGCTGACGATCGTCTTGCCGACCGCCGCATTCGCGCTCCAGTTCGGTCGGTTCTGAAAGAGATAGTAGATGGCGACCGCCAGGTAATGATTGGGTGGCAGTAAACCTGCGCTCCGCGTGACGATGCCGTGCCGATCGTGGTCAGTGTCACACGCGAAGGTAATGTCGAAGCGATCTTTCAGATCGATAAGGTGCTGCATGGCGTAGCGCGAGGAGGGATCCATGCGAATCTGGCCATCCCAATCGACGGGCATGAAGCGGAAGGTGGGATCGACGATCTTGTTCACCAACGTGAGATTCAAGAGATAGCGTTCGGCAATCCGTTCCCAATAGTGAACGCCGGCGCCACCGAGCGGGTCCACACCCATACGGATGTTGGCGCCGCGTATCGCCTTCATGTCGAGCGCATTGTCGAGATCGCTCACGTAAGCATTGAGGTAGTCGTGCCGATGCGTCGTGGCGGCGCGTAGCGCCTGCTCGTGGGGGATTCTCTTCACGCCATCGAGATGGCCAGCCAGGAGGCCATTGGCCCTGGCCTCGATCCAGCCGGTGACACGTTCGTCCGCCGGACCGCCGTTGGGTGGGTTGTATTTGTAGCCGCCGTTGTCGGGCGGATTGTGCGAGGGCGTGATGACGATGCCATCGGCCAATCGCGTTGTGCGGCCTTGGTTGTAGGTCAGTATTGCGTGGGAAATCGCGGGAGTCGGCGTGTATTCATCGCCCTCCGCAAGCATGACGTCCACGCCATTGGCCGCCAGCACTTCGAGCGCGCTGGCGCAAGCCGGCACAGAAAGCGCATGGGTATCGATGCCGACGAACAGCGGTCCATCGAAGGAATTTCGTTTGCGGTAGTCGCAAATCGCCTGGCTGATAGCCAGGACATGCCATTCGTTGAACGTTCTTTGAAAGGCGGAGCCGCGATGGCCCGAAGTACCGAACGCTACCCGCTGCGTCGGTACCGAGAAGTCGGGGATGTCGTTGTAGTAGGCCGTAACGAGTTTGGCCACGTCGACCAGAACCGCAGCGGGTGCCGGCTTGCCAGCCAGTGGACTGACAGGGTGCTCCATTGGCGCGCGTATCGGTGCGCTCAAATCGCCGACCGACACCGTACTGCTCACGCTCTTCCCGGTGGCAGCATTCCGCTCTTTGACGCGATGCTGGCCATCAGGTCGCTCCATGAACTGGCGAAGGCCTCCACGCCCTCGCGCTGGAGGTTGGCGGCGAGTGTTTCATCGTTGATGCCCTCGCGGGTGTATTCCGCGAGTACCGCTTCGGCATATCCCTCATCAACTGGCAAAACGCCTTTGACTTTGCCATGATCGGCGAAGGCCAGCAGCGTTTTCTCGGGCATGGTGTTGATGGTATCCGGCGCTGCGAGTGCTTCGACGTAAAGCGTGTCTGATACTGTCGGGTCCTTGCTGCCGGTGCTGGCCCAGAGCAGGCGCTGCGGTTGTGCGCCGGAAGCGGCCAGTGTCTGCCAACGTGGGGACGCCAGTAAATCGCGGTAGGCCTTGTACGTACGCATGGCGGTGCCGATGCCAAGGCCGTTGCGGAACTGCTCTGAAACCTCATCCATTACTGCGACGTCCCACCGGCTGACGAAGATCGATGCCACGGAAGCGACCTTGGGATTCAGACCCGCAGCTACGCGTCGCTCGATGCCGCGCATATAGGCCTCGGCTGCGGCAAGGTAATGCTCGCGAGAGAAAAGCAGCGTGACATTGACCGGTATGCCGGCAAAGACCGTCTCCTCGATCGCGGGAGTGCCGGCGGCGGTCCCCGGGATCTTGATGAACAGATTGGGACGTTGAGCTCGCACATGCAGTTGCGCCGCCGCCGCGATGGTGCCGGCCGTGTCGTCGGCGAGCAATGGCGATACTTCCAGCGACACCCACCCATCGACGCCGCCCGTTGCGTCGTGTATCGGCCTAAAGAGATCGGCGGCCTGGGTCAGGTCTTCCAACGCCAGTTCGAAGAACAACGCCTCGCCTGACTTTCCCTCGCTGGCCTTTCTTTGGATGGCGTCATCGTAGCAATCGCTGCTCTGGATCGCCTTATCAAAGATCGTGGGATTGGAGGTAAGCCCCGTCACCGACAATTCCCGGATGTAGCGGCTGAGCGTGCCGCTGGTCAGCAGCGCACGGGTGATGTTGTCGAGCCAAAGGCTTTGGCCAAGATCGTGAAGCTGCTGTGTGGCGTTCATATTGATTTCCAGTTTCCAATCCTGATTGAGGATAGACGTTGGGTCCGTTCAGTTCTGTTCGGTAGCGTCCATATCGGCGATCGCCGAGCGGTTCGTCGATGCACATGGGGTAAGCTGAGGACCTCTCTGAAGATGCGTCGCATCGATACGGCGCTTGGCCATGACTGACTCTGACCACACTGACACCTCCGAAGCAAAACATCCGGTAGCAAAGCGTCGCACACTGGAGGCCATCGCGATCTTCGAGGCGATCAAGGGCATCGCTGCGTTCGCCGCCGTCATCGGCGTGCTGGAACTGATGCATCGCGATGTGCGCCACCTCGCGTTGGAATTGATCGGTCATTTCGGTTTGAATCCAGATGCCCGCTATCCGGAGATAATCTTGCACTATGCCGACCTCCTGCCCGGTGCCAACGTGCGCTCGTTGATTGCGTTGGCCTTGGGGTACGTCTCTGTTCGCATGGTGGAAGCGTATGGACTGTGGAACGATCGGGCGTGGGGCGAATGGCTGGGAGCGCTATCAGGCGGTCTCTACATACCCTTCGAGCTCACCCACATGATGCGCCAGCCATCGATCGTCAACGCCGCGGTGCTTGCTGGCAACATCTTCGTAGTCGGCTTTCTGGTATTTCAGTTGTGGCGTCGACCCAAGAAGTACGTCATGCGTCAATAGGTATTTGGGGAAACGCTGAAGTGCTCCAGTGTAGTAACCGTGGTATTCCTGCTTTCACCCAATCGCATCTTGCGAATTGCTTGCGGATGGACTGCAACTCTTTCCGGCGCTTGCCAACAATCCTGCCGTACTTGCCACGGCCCATACCGAAAACTGCGCAAACCGCTTTTGTCCAACGCCCGTCGCGCCCTTTTCCAGGTAGAGGGCCCAGGCCCAATCCGGCTCGAACAGGCTCGTGGTGGACGACCAGTAAACTTCCTGCAAGTCGGTGAAGGGATGTCCGGACGGCAGGGCCGGGCTGTGCGAGGCGCAATCCACCAGCGCCTCCAGTTCGTTGATGGTGGGCAGCCGCCAGGCACTTGCTGCGTCTTCTCGGTTAAGTGCCGTCACCGCAAGCAGCGCTTCGCGCCAGACCAGCGGTTGCGCCGTGAGGTTGGCGCGGCGGCGCCAGAGCAAGCCAGTCAAGTGATCGAGTACCCCGGCGGCAAGAATTGCGAAGCGCGGATCAGGCCACGGCGCGCCATAACGGACTTCGCCGTCCTGACCGGAGCCGGCGCATGGAATGACTTTACCGGCGGCATCAAAGCACAGCGATTGCCCGGTGCGCGGAATAACGTTCAGGCCGTCACCGCGCACCGGCCACAGCATGAAGGATTGATCCTTGCCGCCATAGAACATACGCCCGCCATCAAACGCAACGTACCAGGCGTGCGCCGGGCTGATCGCCGCCGTCGTCGCGGTCCAGTACCAGCCGTTGAACACGTTGATGAAAGGATGTCGCTCTGGCAAGGCAGGCAACTTGGTTTGCAGACTGAGCAAACTGCGTAATTCGCGGCGGTTGGGCATGCGCCAATCGCGCTGGCCGAAACGCTGTTCGCGGTTCATGGTTGCAACGAAATCCAGTGATTCCTGCCAGGTCAGGGGGAATTCGGCAAGACTGGCGCTGCGACACCAGATCAGGCCGGTCAACCGGTCCATGACCTGATCGCCGCGCAAGTCGAATCGCGGCTCCGGGCAGGATGCGCCGACGCCAAACGACGCGTCCTGACCAGAGCCTTCGCACGGCACTTGGCGGCCGTCGTCGGCATGGCAACTGCGTTGGCCAGTATGCAGGTAATGGCAAGAAGTCATGTTGCTCCAATGAACCTTGTTGCAACTTCTTCTGCGAGACCTCCAGGGTTCTGTGCCGTCGCGGCGAGGTCCATTACCCGCCAGAGGCCCGGATCATCGGCGAAGTGTGAGCGTACCTTTGTCTATGCCCAGTGCTGTGTCGATTTCGCTGGCGCCAATCATGAAAGCGTGAAAGCCCTCAACCAGACCTTGCAGAGCGCGAAATCCGTCAATCAGTTCGCAGCCCTCATATTCCGTACCGTTGTCGAAGTAGAGACAGCTCGGTAGTCCCCATGCTTGCACCAGGTCCACGAATGACCTTGTAATGTGGGCTTGGGTAATCCCTTTCCCCTTGGGCAGCAGTACCAGCGAATAGAAGAAATCGTTAGTTGCCAGGTCAAGCCAGGCAATCATGCGGGCGGTGGCTTCTGATCCGTCGTTTCTCAGCACCAAGATGTCGACGGGGTGAACGTCGCCGATAACAATGTCCATCGGCTTGTCTGGGCGTGTTCGATGAATCCGGGGAATGAAGTGGTTGAACCACTTCTTGGCATCTTTCTCCTTGATTGAGAGGAGGCCGCAATTTCTTTCGGCTCGAACGGCATGGAGGCCCACTGTGCAAGCGTCAAGAGTCGCACCCTGCCAACCGGCTGCAAGGGANNGCATCGCGGCGACGTGGGCGGGCAAGGTTGCCATGATCGTTGGCTTCGACCAACGCGCACCAGTCCCGCAGAGTGTCGATAGAGTAAGTAACGGTCTTTCCGTGAATGTCGCGGTGCTTCCGGTCGGCGATGTCTCGCAGCGTTTCGGCACGGCCTTTGGTGCCCTTCTTGAATACCAGGGCGGGCGCAATGATGGCAAGCTTCCACTCTCTTTCGGCAACGCGGGAAGCGATGTTCTGGTCAATGATGGCAGGGGCTGGCAGCGCCAATGCGGGCACGATTTGCGCGGTGAGGGCGCCGGAGTTTCGGTTCATCCATGCAGCGCGCAATGTGGGGGGGAGGCTTGGGACGTAGACTTGTAACGCTTTGCCGCCTTGGCCACCGGTAGATTCGACTGTCTTGACTTCCAAATGGTTGCCGCGCCACATTCCTCCATTGAGGCAGCGGACCGCCGCCGACCAGGCCCCTTGTGGAGTTATGCCGACCAGTAGCGCAAATTCTCTGGTACTCATCCACAGCGAACTGCATTGGGC
>PMIH01000307.1 GCA_003158255.1 Rhodocyclaceae bacterium | reverse complement strand
GTTGGCGGCGATCATCATGATGGCCGTGTTCGGCTTGATCAATTTCCGCGCCCTGGCCAATGCCTGGCGGGCGAAGCGCGATGACGGCATTGCCGCCGGCGTGACCTTTGTCGCCACACTCGCGTTTGCGCCCAACATCCAGAACGGGATCGTGACGGGCATCATGTTGTCACTGGCGCTGCTGCTTTACAGGATGATGCGGCCACGCATCGCGTTGCTGGGGCTGCACAGCGATTCGACGCTGCGAGACAGCGAGCGTCATAACCTGCCCGAACTGCATCCGCAACTGGGTGCGTTGCGCTTCGACGGGGCCTTGCGCTTCGTCAATGTTGCCTACTTCGAGGATGCACTCCTGAAGCTGGAGCGGGAGAATCCCGAGATCACGCATGTACTCGTCAAAGCGAGCGGGATCAATGACATCGACGCTTCCGGCGTCGAGATGTTGTTGAATTTGATCGGCCGCTTCAAGGCGAGCGGCATCGAGCTGGTGTTCAGCGGCCTCAAGAAGCAGGTTGCGGATGTGATGCAGCGGACCGGGCTGATTGCCGTCATCGGTTCGGAGAACATATTTCCGACCGACAAGGAAGCACTGGCGGCGCTGCTGCAAGATCGGATGGCGCAGCCCTCTCCGGAGACGCTGATTCTGCGACACGCAGCATAGGCGGCGCGGTGCTGCGCTGCGGGATATGTGCTCCTGATCGGGAAATAGAAACCTTGTTCGCCAGCGGGTGTTGGGCGCCTGCTAATATTGCACGCTCCGTCAAGATTGCGTCAAGACGACTGTGTTTGTCGCCGCCGCGCCAGCCCGAGATGACATTCCCACCCTTGCTTCAGCGTGCGCTTCCGTTCCTTCGCTGGTTTCCCTATTCGGGGACCCTGTTTCGTGCTGACTTCATCGCCGGTCTGACCGTCGCCCTGGTACTGGTGCCGCAGTCGATGGCCTATGCGCAGCTCGCGGGACTGCCGGCCTACTACGGCCTCTATGCCGGCTTCCTGCCGGTGATGGTGGCGGCGCTGTGGGGCTCGTCGAACCAGCTCGGCACCGGCCCGGTCGCCGTGGCCTCGCTGCTGACGGCGTCAAGCCTGGCACCTTTCGCCGCGGTTGGCTCGGAGCACTTCGTGTCGCTGGCGATCATGCTGGCGCTGATGGTAGGCATCATTCAGTTGGCCCTGGGCGTGTTCAAGCTCGGCGTCATCGTCAACTTCCTGTCGCATCCCGTCATCGTCGGTTTCACCAACGCGGCGGCGATGATCATCGGCCTGTCGCAGGTCAACAAGATGCTGGGGGTGCCGATCGGGCGCTCGGAGCACTTCATTCAAGACGTCTGGGGCGTGGCGAAACAGGTCGGCGACACGCATCTGCCGACGCTGGCCATGGGCATTGTCGCCATCGCTATCATGTGGACGATCCGCAAGTACCGGCCGAAGCTGCCCGGTGTGCTGGTGGCCGTTGCGGTGACCACCACGGCCTCCTGGATGCTCGGTTTTGAACGCAACGCGACGGCGACCGTCGAGCAGATCGGCGACACCGAGGCGAAGACGCTGCTGACCGAGTACGCGCGCATCGAAGACCGCATCAAGGAGTTGAACGACCAGATCACGGCCAAGACCACCGAATTGCAGGCGCTGCACAAGGCGCTAGGCGAACATGCCCGCGAGGAGGTGACGTTCAACTACGAGCTGGAACTGCTCAAGCTCCAGCTCAAGGACCGCGAGGACGAAAACCGCCGCCGCAACCGGGCCATCCGCAGCGTCGTGTTCGAGCGCACGAAAGTCAGTGATGACGGTACGCCGCAGTATTTCGCCGAGGGGCGGGTGCCGGCCGACCAGCAGACCGATGGCGGTCGCTGGCGCATCATTCGCGCCGGCGCCACCAGCAAACTCTCCGGCGGCGGTGAAGTGGTGGGCAAGGTGCCCGAGGGACTGCCTTCCGTGGGGGTGCCGAAGATTTCCTGGGACATGATCGGCAGCCTGATTTCCGCCGCGATCGTGATCTCCCTGGTCGGCTTCATGGAGGCCATTTCCATCGCAAAGGCCATTGCCGCCAAGACCCGGCAGAAGATCGATCCCAACCAGGAACTGATCGGCCAGGGACTGGCCAACATCGTCGGCAGTTTCACCAAGGGCTTCCCGGTGTCGGGCTCCTTCTCGCGCTCGGCGGTCAACATCAACGCCGGTGCCGTGACTGGAATGTCCTCCGTGCTCACCGGCCTGTTCGTGCTATTGACGTTGCTGTTCCTGACGCCGCTGCTTTACCACTTGCCGCAGGCGGTACTGGCGGCGGTGATCATCATGGCGGTGATCGGCCTCATCAACTTCTCTGCCGTCAAGCACGCCTGGCATGCCAACAAGCACGACGGCATCGCCGCGGTGGTGACATTCGTGGCCACCCTGGCATTTGCGCCACATCTCGACAACGGCATCATGGTCGGCGCCGGACTGGCCATCGGCCTCTACCTCTATCGCACCATGTCGCCACGCGTCGCCATCCTCGGCCGTTTTCACGACGGCTCGTTGCGCGACGCCAAGATCAACAATCTGCCGGCTTCGGATGTCGTGACGGCGGTACGTTTCGACGGCCGCCTTTATTTCGCCAATGTCGCCTATTTCGAAGACGCTATTCTCGAAGCGGTGGCCAGCAATCCCCAGGCGCCGTATCTGCTGGTCGTCGGTGATGGCATCAATGAACTGGATGCCTCTGGCGAAGAGGTCATTCATCACTTGGTCGAGCGCTTGAACAGCATTGGCGTCGTCATGTTGTTCGCCGGCCTCAAGAAGCAGGTGCTCGATGTCATGCAGGCAACCGGATTACATGCGCTGTTGGGCGAGAAGCGTTTCTTCTCCACCGCCGACAAGGCGCTGCGGATGATTTACTCGCGCGCAGAGAATCTGGGCGAGGATGACGCCCTGAGGCCACGCGGGGCTTGATAGAATCATCCAAGAGACGCGAAACAAGACCCATAAGTCGGCAACCAGATGCCCGCATTGCTTTCCATCGACTACCTGCTGATAGCCGTTTGTACCTGGCTAGCCATCGGTTTGGCTGGCCTGCTGGCGCCGCGCAACATGCACTTCATCAGCAAGGTGCTGTTTCCGCTGGGGGCGCTGGTCGGGCTCGGCGTGGGTATCACCGCGCTATGCTTTCTTGGCGATCGGGCAGAAACCGCCGTGCTCGTCATCGGCCTGCCGACGCTGCCCTTCCATCTGCGCCTCGATAACCTGACTGCGGTTTTTGCCCTGCTGCTGGGCTTCGCTTCGGTCGGCATCTCGGTCTACGCCGCCGGCTACTTCAGGAGCGGCGAGGGCACCGCGCCCGGTGCGCTGTGCCTCGAATATCACATCTTTCTTGCTAGCATGCTGATGGTGCTGCTGGCCGATGACGCCTATGCCTTCATGGTCGCGTGGGAGAGTATGGCGCTGTCATCATTCCTGCTGGTGACGACCGACCACCGCCACGAGGCGATCCGCCGCGCCGGCTACCTCTACCTGCTGATCGCCCATATCGGCGCCATCTCGATTCTGCTCGCGTTCGGCGTCATGACCTCCGGCTCGGGCGATTACACCTTCGCCGGCATGCGCACGCAGGAACTCTCGCCTTTCTGGGCGTCGGTCGCCTACCTGCTGGCGTTGGTCGGCTTCGGCGCCAAGGCCGGGCTTGTGCCCGTCCATGTCTGGCTGCCGGAAGCGCACCCCGCGGCGCCATCACCGGTGTCGGCGATGATGAGTGGCGTCATGCTCAAGACCGCCATCTACGGTTTGCTGCGCGTCAGTTTCGACCTGGTGGGCACGCCGCTCTGGTGGTGGGGCGTGGTGGCCATGGCCGTCGGCCTGGTCACCGCGCTGTTCGGCGTGCTCTATTCGACCGTTCAGTCGGACATGAAGCGCTTGCTGGCGTATTCGTCGATCGAGAACATCGGCCTGCTGGCGGTCGGCATCGGCCTGGCGCTGGTTTTCCACTCGTACAAGATGGAAGCGCTGGCAGCGCTGGCCATGACCGCCGTGCTTTATCACTGTCTTGCCCATGCCGGCTTCAAGAGCCTGCTGTTCCTGTGCACCGGCTCCGTGCTGCATGCCACCAACGAGCGCAGCCTCGGCAAGCTCGGCGGCCTGATCCATCGCATGCCCTGGGTGGCCTGGCTGGCCTTGCTGGGCGTCATCGCCAGCGCCGGTTTGCCGCCGCTGTCGGGCTTCGTTTCCGAATGGCTGCTGCTGCAAGCCTTCCTGTTCTCGCCCGGGTTGCCGCATTCATGGCTCAACATGGTCGTGCCAGTGGCGGCGGCGGTGGTCGCCCTGGTGGCGGCGATGGCCGGCTTCGCCATGGTCAAGTTTTACGGCATCATTTTTCTCGGTCAGATGCGCGAGCCCAATCTCACGCATGCGCACGACGCCGGCCCCTGGGAGCGGGCCGGTCTCGTCTGGCTGGCGGCGCTGACGCTGCTGCTCGGCGTCCTGCCTTCAACTGTCATCGGCCTCATCGACGCCGCGACGCAGCAGATGCTCGGCACTGGCCTGGCGGACAAGGTGCGTGAGCACGGCTGGGCCATGCTGGCGCCGATTTCGCCGGATCGCGCCAGCTATCAGCCGCTGGTGTTCCTGGCCACTATCCTGGCCGCGCTGTGGGTCGGGCGCTGGCTGGTGCATCGTTTCTACCATGGCCGGGTGCGCCGATCCGATCCCTGGGACTGCGGTTACTTCTTTCAGGGGCCGCGTGGCCAGGACACGGCCGATGGCTTTTCGCAGCCCATCCGCCGCATCTTCGAACCGATGTTCCGCATGGAGCGCCACTTCCCGACCATCCGCGACGAGAAGCCCTATTACAGCGTCAAGGTCGAGGATCATTTCTGGTACTGGCTCTATCTGCCCGCGGCACGGCTGGTGGAGCGCATTTCCGGACTCGTCATCAGAGTGCAGGGCGGGCGTATCGCCGTCTACCTGCTCTACAGTTTCCTGACCCTGATCCTCTTGTTGCTGGTGGCCAGACCGTGAGCATTTCCGGACTGCTCGGCCAATTGTTCGCCATCGTGCTGGCCCTCGTGCTCGCGCCGTTGCTTACGGGCTGGGTGAATCAGTGCCGGGCCTGGTTGCAGAGCCGGTCGGCGCCGCCGCTGCTACAGCCCTATTACATGCTGCACAAGTTGTTCCGCAAGGATGTCGTGCTGGCACACAACGCCTCGTCGGTTTTCCGCACCGCGCCGTTCGTCATTTTCGGCTGCATGCTGCTCGCCTGCGCCATCATTCCCAGCCTGTCCACCGACCTGCCCTTCGCGCCGGCGGCCGATACCCTGGCGCTGGTCGGTGTGTTCGGCCTGGCGCGCATCTTCATCTCGCTGGCGGCGATGGACATCGGCACCGCTTTCGGCAGCCTCGGCGGCCGGCGCGAAATGCTGATCGGCTTTCTGGCCGAGCCGGCCCTGCTGATGGTCATCTTCACCCTGGCCATGATCTCGCAATCCACCTCCGTGGCAACCATCGTCGAGACCCTGGCCCATCGCGAAGTAGTCATCTATCCGAGTCTGGCCTTCGCCGGCATCGCTTTCACCTTCGTCTCGCTGGCCGAGAATGCGCGCGTGCCGGTCGATAACCCGGCCACGCACCTCGAGCTGACCATGATCCACGAGGCGATGATCCTCGAATATTCGGGTCGGCACCTGGCCCTGATCGAGTGGGCCGCCAGCCTGAAGCTCTACGCATATTCCTGTCTCGGTCTGGCGCTGTTTTTCCCCTGGGGCATCGCGGCCGGCGACAGCATTCTCGGCCTTGCCGGCGCCATTCCGCTGCTGTTGATGAAGCTCGCCATCGGCGGTGCCCTGCTGGCGCTGATCGAGACGGTCAACGCCAAGATGCGTATCTTCCGTGCGCCCGAATTCCTTGGCACGGCCTTCATGCTTGCGGTGCTCGGCCTGCTGGTGCGCCTGCTGCTGGAGACGCGGGTATGAGCACGATTCCGCTCTCGGCCCAGCTGATCAACCTCTGCGCGTCGGTGATCCTCCTGCTGGCGTTCGCCATGCTGGCGCAGCGCCGCGTGATGCAACTCATCAACCTGTTCGCGCTGCAAGGCCTGGTGCTTTGCTTGTCCACGCTGGTGGTGGCGGTGACGACCAAGCAGCATCACCTCTACTGGTCGGCCGGCCTGACACTGCTGCTGAAGGCGCTGCTGCTGCCCTGGATTCTGCACCGCCTGGTGCGCAAGCTCTACGTCAAGTGGGACATCGAATCGCTGGTCAACGTGCCGACCACCATGCTGGTTGGCGTCGTGCTGGTCATGATTGCCTTCAACGTCGCCCAGCCGATCTCGCTCCTGTCGCAGACCATCAGCCGCGGCACGCTGGGCATCGCGCTGGCGGTGGTCATGCTCGCCTTCCTGATGATGATCACCCGCACCAAGGCGATCCCGCAGGTGGTCGGCTTCCTGGCCATGGAAAACGGCCTCTTCCTCGCCGCTACCAGCGCCACCTACGGCATGCCGATGGTGGTCGAGCTCGGCATTGCGCTCGACGTGCTCGTCGGCGTCATCATCCTCGGCGTCTTCTTCTTCCAGATCCGCGACCAGTTCGACAGCCTGGATATCCGCAACATGGAAAGGCTGAAGGACAACTAGCCATGGAACCGGATATCTTCATCCTCCTTCTCGCCATTCCCCTCGTCAGCGGCGCGTTGCTGACGGTGCTCGGCGAGCGCGAATGGGCGCCCAACCTCAACATCATCGCCAGCGGCGGCACCTTCCTCGCATCGGTGCTGCTGACGGCCGACATCGTCGCCCACGGCCCGCGTTTTGCCCTCGGCGAGCAGTTCTTCATCGACTCGATGAACGTCTTCTTCGTCACGCTGACCGCCTTCGTCGGCATGACCACCAGCATCTTCTCCGGCCCGTACATGAAGAACGAGCGCGAGCACGGCCGGCTCAGCGCACCGCGCTTGCGTCTCTACAAGAGCATGTTCCAGATGTTCATGTTCACCATGCTGGTGGCGTTGACCACCAACAACATGGGCATCCTCTGGGTGGCCATGGAGGCGGCGACGCTGACCACCGTGCTGCTGGTCTCGCTCTACCGCACGCCGGCGAGTCTGGAGGCGGCGTGGAAGTATTTCATCCTCTGCGGCGTCGGCATCGCCCAGGCGCTGTTCGGCACCATCCTGCTCTACTTCGCGGCCGAGCGCGTGCTCGGCGAAACCGGCAACGCGCTGTTGTGGACGCACCTCGTCGACGTCAAGAGCCAGCTTGAACCCCACATCATGGCGCTGTCGTTCATCTTCCTGCTGGTCGGCTATGGCACCAAGGTCGGCCTGGCGCCGCTGCACAACTGGCTGCCGGACGCCCACGCCGAGGGCCCGACGCCCGTCTCGGCCGTGCTTTCCGGCCTGCTGCTCAACGTCGCTCTCTACGCCATCCTGCGCTGCAAGGTGCTGGCAGATGGCGCCGTTTCACCCGACTTTGCCGGCAACCTGATGATGGGCTTCGGCCTGCTCACGTTGTTGATGGCCGCCTTCTTCCTCGGTCGGCAGAAGGACATCAAGCGCATGTTCGCATACTCGTCCATCGAGCACATGGGCCTGATCACTTTCGCTTTCGGCATGGGCGGCGCGGTGGCAAACTATGCCGGCTTCCTGCACATGACCATGCACTCGCTGACCAAGTCGGCCATCTTCTTCGCCGTCGGCCACGCCACACAAAAAACCGGCACGCAACTGATCGCTGACATCCGCGGCCTGATCCACATCAATCCCTTGATCGGCTGGAGTCTCATGCTCGGCACGCTGGCGATCCTCGGCATGCCGCCGTTCGGTGTCTTCGCCAGCGAGTTCATGATCCTCACCCACGCCATGAAACATTACCCGTGGACGACGCCGATCCTGCTGACGGCGCTTGGCGTTGCCTTCGCCCAGATCTTCGGCAAGGTGCAGCCGATGGTGTTCGGCGAGACGCACGCCAAGCCTTTGCCGCACGCGCCCGCCATCACGCCGGTGTTCCTGCATTTGGCTCTGGTACTGATGATCGGGCTCTACATTCCGCCTTACCTCACGCGCTGGTTTCACGAAGCCGCGCGCATGCTCGGCTGACCATGAAACTGCTCGACGAAGCCATTGAGTTCACCCGCCAGGAAGGCGCTGGGGCGCCCGTCTGGGTCGGCAGCACAGCGAGCGGCGACGAACTCCTGCGCTTTGCAATCGCCGTTCATCGCGCCGACGGCCGCATCGCCGCCCTCTGGGGTTCGGACGAGCGGCATCGGGGCGGTGGTTATCGGCTTCATTGCGTATTCGGCTTCAACGAAGGCCACGCCTGCGTCAGTCTCGACCTGCCCGCGGAAGATCCGCTATATCCGGATCTGTCCGGCATCTTCCCGACCGCGAATCGTATGCAGCGCGCGACGCGCGACATGGTCGGCATCGAGACCGACGGTCGCGACCAGCGGCCGTGGCTGCGGCACGGCGCCTGGCCGTCGAACTGGTATCCGCTGCGCCACGATTCGGTGCACGAAGTGGGCATGGGCGTCGGCTTTCCGAACCTGCCGAGCGACTATGAATTCGTGCAGCTGGGCGGCGAGGGCGCGCACGAAATTCCGGTTGGGCCCATCCACGCCGGCATCATCGAGCCTGGCCACTTCCGCTTCTCGGTGATCGGCGAAAAAGTGCTGCGGCTCGAACAACGGCTCGGCTACCAGCACAAAGGCGTCGAGCATCGCTTCATCGGCATGGATCTCGCCGCCGGCAGCAAGCTGGTCGGCCGCATCTCCGGCGATTCGACCTGTGCCTATGCCTGGGCCTATGCCGTCGCGGCCGAGGCGGCTTGCGCCGTCACGCCACCGCCGCGCGCATTGATGCTACGCGCCCTGATGCTGGAACGCGAACGCATCGCCAACCACCTCGGCGACCTTGGCGCGCTCGGCAACGACGCCGCGTTCGCCTTCGGCCTGACCCAGTTCATGCGCCTGAAGGAAGACTGGCTGCGCCTCAACGCGCAACTGCTCGGCCACCGCTTCATGATGGACCGCATCGTCCCTGGCGGCGTGGTCGTCGACCTCGAACCTTCGGCGCTGCGGCGGATTGTCGAACAATGCGATGGCGTCGGTCGCGAAGTCAGGGCGATCCGCGCCATCTACGACGAGCATCCCGGCCTGCAAGACCGGTTCCTGACTACCGGCATCATCAACGCCGACCTGGCGCGCGAACTCTCGCTCACCGGCATGGCGGCGCGCGCCACCGGCATCATCCTCGACGGCCGCTGCTATCGCCAGGGCTACACGCCGCCCGCGCCCTATAACATGCTCGGCGTGCGCCCTGCCACCGACGAGCGCGGCGATGTGGCGGCACGCGTCGCGGTGCGCTTCAACGAAATCTACGAATCGCTGCGTCTGCTGAGAGAAATGGCCGTCAGCCTGCCCGCCGGCGAGCTGCGCGTCGAAGTAGCCTCCGTGCCGAATGCCACCGGCCTCGGCGTTGTCGAGGGCTGGCGCGGCGAAGTCATCGTCGGCCTGCAACTCGATAATGAGGGCCGCATCGCCCGCGTCCATCCGCACGATCCTTCCTGGCAGATCTGGCCCGCGTTGGAGCATGCCGTCATGGCCGACATCGTTCCCGATTTTCCGCTCATCAACAAGTCATTCAACCTCAGTTACAGCGGAGTCGATCTATGATCCCGCTGCTCAGGCGCATCTTCCGCACCGGCATTCTCACCGAGCCGCCACAGGCTGCCGTGGCTGCCGAAGGGCAGCGGGCCGAGATCGATCGTCTGAACGACGAAGTCCTGGACATCCTCGGCCGCGCACTCACGATCCGCGAAGTCGACGCCGGCTCCTGCAACGGCTGCGAGCTGGAAATCCACGCGCTCAACAACGCCTACTACAACCTCGAAGGGCGCGGCTTCAAGTTCGTTGCCAGCCCGCGCCACGCCGACATGCTGCTCGTCACCGGTCCGGTGACCAAGAACATGGAGAACGCGCTGCGCATCGCCTACGATTGCACGCCCGATCCCAAACTGGTGGTCGCCGTCGGCGACTGCGGCTGCGGTTGCGGCGAAGCCGACAAGTTGTTCAACGAGAACTACGCCACCTGCGGCCCCGTCGAAAACGTCGTCGCCGTCGACGTCCGCGTGCCCGGCTGCCCGCCCACGCCCACGGCTCTGATGCAGGGCATACTCGCCGCCGTCAAGCGGCGTTAGGCGAAATCCCCTTCGTCAGGAGTCGTGCCGCCGAGAGTCCTCAGTTCTTGATGAACGTTGCCTCACAGGGCCTGTGCTCAATCCGTGTAGCCTTTCCGAGCATCTGCGTGAACGAGCCGCGCATGTGGTAGGAATACGGTGTCCCTTTCCGCTTGTGGTCGAGGGTCATTTCAGGATTGCCGGTGAGGCCGGTTGCGTGGATCTCGGTCGCGCCGTCGGGTTGAATGATGCCGACAATTGTCAGGGACGCCGGTTGTCCGATCTGCCCCATCTGCCCGCTCAACTGACCATCCTTGATGTCGCTGAAAAAGTTATAGGTGTAGCCCTTGGCGAACACTCCGTTTTCTCGCACCTCCTCGCAGACCAGCGAGACGGCCCAGTGACCGTCGAAAGCGGACGGCGGCGCTGAAGAAACCGCGGCGGCGGCGGCAGGCTTCATCGGTTCGTCGGCTTTCAGTTTCGTCAGCCTGTTTTCGGCAAGCGTGGCATAGCTACCTTGAGGATATTGTTTGAGATAGGACTCGAAATCCGTCGCGTCGGTACTTCGCTCGATACTTGTCCAGAAGGTCTTCTCAATCTCCCGAGGGCCGGGATCAAGAGTGACGCGAAAATGAAAATTCTTCTGTACGGTCTTGGGGCCATTGACGTAAGGCGTTTGCGCCTGGTTGCTCGCCTGTTCCACTTCCGAACTGGCAACTGTCAGAACTCCGTCGAGGCTCAAATCCTTTCCCTTGAAAGCAGTCAGCAGCGCAGCCGTAAACAGCCCATTGCGTCCCGTGCCGTCGGAGGCGACGTTGCCGGGATCCGTGGCATAGACAATCACGGTGCCTTTCGGCGTACTCCCCGGGCTGGCCAGTCCTCGCGTCTTGCCAGAGCGGAACTTGCCGGTGATCGGGTTGTTTCGGCAAGCATCCAGCATCACGATGTTGACGCCGCTCTTGCCGTTGTCCATTTCGTCCAGGACCTGGTTGACGTTGATTCCCTGGTAGGGAACCGAGGCTTCGCTTTCGATCGTGGCATTGACCGGTATCAGGTAGTTCTGGTTCTTCACCTGGATGCCATGTCCGGCGTAGTAAAACAAAGCCGCCTCGCTGCCGCCGATCTTGCTGCCGAATTCCGCGATGGCCCGGCTCATGCCTTCAAGCGTCTGGTTCTTCCTTTCGATGACTTCAAAGCCAAACCCGCGTAGAACCCGGGCCATGTCTTCGGCATCGTTGGGTGGATTCGACAGTTTCGGCAGGTCCGGCTGCTGGTAATTGCCATTGCCGATTACGAGGGCTATTCGCCGCCCCGAACTATCGGCGGCATATGCCGTCGTGACCAACAGAAGGGCAGCTGTGATTGCTCGGAGCAAGTGCCAGTACTGGGCTGGCAAGAATATGGGCGGCATGGCGTTCGGATTCCGGGCCTGTCTCGAAGCGATTATCATCGGCTTTGACCTGCCGCCCTGTCAATGCCTTTGGGGTGGTTCGGCAACCCGTTCGGCATGCCTTGGCGTACGATGTAGCTTGTTGCATAAGGTCATGCTTGATGTGAAATTGCCCCATTTCCTTGGGAGAAGAACATGCTGCGAATCGGCGTCTTGTTTGTCACGGTGCTGTTGCTTTCCAGTCATGCTTTTGCCGACGTGTTGATCAAGGAGTCAGAGGCCCGTCTTCCCGCAGCCGCTCCTGCGCCGGCCACCCGGGCGATCACGCGAGGCCCGACAATCCGCGTGCTCTCTCCGGATGTCGCGGCAAAATCGTTGTCCTCGCCGTTCCCATTGCGCATTGCCTTCGAGCCACACGGTGGCGCGAAGATCGATCCGCTATCGGTGAAGCTGACCTACCTGCGCATTCCGAACATCGAACTGGCTGACCGGGTCAAGGCC
>PMIH01000303.1 GCA_003158255.1 Rhodocyclaceae bacterium | reverse complement strand
GCCAACAACTGTTGACGGGGCAGAAGGCCGCCTAGGCAAGCCGGCTCCCGCCCTGTCGTCCAGTAACGATATATTGACGTTGACGTAAACGTCAACCTAGAATTGCCGCCAGGAGGAGAAATGCACAAGATCCGACCATTCGAACCGAAAGATCCCGGCTGGGAAGCCAAGGTGCGCGCGAGTTACGCCCGTCAGGGCGTGATGGGTTTCATCGGTGCCCGGCTGATCGAATTGCGTCCCGGCTATTGCGAGATCCACCTGCCCTGGCGGCAGGTATTGACTCAGCAGAACGGCTTCTTCCACGCCGGCATCATTTCGACCGTGGTCGATAGTGCCGCCGGCTATGCCGGCTTTACGCTGATGCCGGCAGGCAGCTCCGTGCTGTCGGTCGAGTTCAAGCTCAACCTCCTGTCGCCCGGCGACGGCGAATTGCTCATCGCCACGGGCGAGGTCATCAAGCCCGGTAAGACACTGGTGATCACGCGCGGCGAGGCGTACATCGTCAAAGGCGATAAGACCACGCACTGCGCGACCATGCAGCAAACGCTCATGACCATGCACGGAAAGGCGGAGAAATGACCGGGCTCAACTTCCACCTCGGTGAAGACCTGGATGTCCTGCGCGATGCGGTGCGTGCCTTCGCGCTGGGCGAGATCGCGCCGCGCGCAGCGGAGATCGATCGCGCGAACGAATTTCCCGCCGATCTGTGGCGCAAGTTTGGCGACATGGGTCTCCTCGGCATGACCGTCAGTGAAGAGCACGGCGGCACGGGCATGGGCTACCTCGCCCACATCATCGCCATGGAAGAAATCTCGCGCGCCTCGGCTTCGGTTGGACTGTCCTACGGCGCCCATTCCAATCTCTGCGTGAACCAGATCAACCGCAACGGCAGCGAGGCGCAACGGAAGCAGTACTTGCCCAAATTGATCTCCGGCGAGCATGTCGGTGCGCTGGCGATGTCGGAGCCCAATGCCGGCTCGGATGTCGTTTCGATGAAGCTGCGCGCCGAGAGGCTGGGCGACCGCTACGTGCTCAACGGCAGCAAGATGTGGATCACCAACGGTGGCGACGCCGATACGCTGATCGTCTACGCCAAGACCGATCCCGCAGCGGGCGCCAGGGGCATGACCGCCTTTATCGTCGAGAGGAGCTTCAAGGGTTTCTCGCATGGCTCGCATCTCGACAAGCTCGGCATGCGCGGTTCCAACACCTATCCACTGTTCTTCGAGGATTGCGAAGTGCCGGAAGAGAATGTCCTCGGTGGCGTTGGGCAGGGCGTGAAGGTGTTGATGTCCGGCCTCGACTATGAACGCACTGTGCTCTCCGGCGGGCCGCTCGGCATCATGGCTGCCTGCATGGACGTGGTTGTGCCCTACTTGCACGACCGCAAGCAGTTCGGCCAGTCCATCGGTGAATTTCAGCTCATGCAAGGCAAGGTCGCCGACATGTACACCACCTGGCAGGCCAGCCGCGCCTACGTCTATGCCGTCGGCCGCGCCTGCGATTCGAGTGATCACGCGCGCACGCTGCGCAAGGATGCGGCGGGTGCGATACTCTATAGCGCCGAGAAGGCAACCTGGATGGCCGGCGAGGCGATCCAGGTGCTCGGCGGCAACGGTTACATCAACGAATATCCGACCGGCCGCCTGTGGCGCGACGCCAAGCTGTACGAAATCGGCGCTGGCACTAGTGAGATCCGTCGCATGCTGATCGGTCGCGAACTGTTTTCCGAAACTGCGTAAAGGAGGAGCGCCATGGCAGCGCCGATTGAATTTCGCTTTGATTTCGCTTCGCCATATTCGTACCTGGCGGCCGAAAAGATCGATGGCCTCGCCGAGCGGTTCGAGCGCAAGGTCATCTGGAAGCCGGTGCTGCTCGGCGCGATCTTCAAGCATTTCGGCACCGTGCCGCTGACGCGGCAACCGGGCATGCACGATTACAGCGTGCACGACTTCGCCCGCTCGGCCCGCTTCCACGACATTCCCTTTCGCATGCCGATGCGCTTTCCGGTGGCAACGCAGGTGCCGGCGCGTGCCTACTATTGGCTGCACGGGCAGGACTGCGATCTGGCGCGTCGCTTCGCCCATTGCGTCTTCCGCACCTACTTTGTCGATGGCCGCGACATCTCCGAATCGGCCGTGATGCTGAACATTTCCGCCAAACTGGGCGTCGATCCGTTCGCGCTGTCGTCCGCCATCGAGAACCAGGCCATCAAGGACAAGCTGCGCCAGGAAACCGACGCCGCCATCGCACTGGGCATGTTCGGCGCGCCCTGGATCACGGTCGATGGCGAGACCTTCTGGGGTGCCGACCGTCTGCCGCAGATCGAGCACTGGCTGGAAACCGGAGGCTTCTGAGTGTCGGTGATTCACTCGAAGCTGAATGTTCGCGCCGACGATTTTCGCGCCAACGCGGCGGCGATGCGCGCGCTGGTTGACGACCTGAAGGAGAAGTCGGCGAAAGTCAGTCGTGGTGGTACGCCGGATGCGCGCGACAAGCACCTCGCGCGCGGCAAGCTCTTGGCGCGCGACCGCATCGACGCGCTGCTCGATCCCGGCGCTCCCTTTCTGGAACTTTCCGCGCTGGCCGCCTGGGACATGTATGGCGGCGACATCGCGTCGGCCGGTGTCGTCACCGGCATCGGCCGCGTGGCGGGCGTCGAATGCGTCGTCGTTGCCAACGACGCCACC
>PMIH01000203.1 GCA_003158255.1 Rhodocyclaceae bacterium | reverse complement strand
GCTTCTGGCTGAACCTGCAAACCGAATACGACATGCGGGTCGCGACGCGCACGCTGCAAAAGAAGATTGCGCCGCGTATCCGTGTCTTGCAGCGCGAAGCGGCCTGACTTCGATCTAGATTTCCAGCGCGCGCTGCGGCGTGACGATGGCGAAGAGTTGCGCCAACCCGCGGCGCCGCGCGAGCTTGAGCAGCGCCTTGTCCGAGGTCACCAGCCATTTCGCACGGCCATCGCGCGCAACTTCGAGAAACTTCTGGTCGTCGCCATCCGTGCATAGCGGCAACATGACCGTGAGGCCAGTGGGCGACGGGACGTTTTCCACGAGGCTTCGGTAAGCATCGAACGCAGCAGTCTGTGCGGCCGCATCGAGCGAAAACATCGGGTAAGCCAGCACGCGGCGAAACTCGCCGAGGCAGCGATCGTCGGTCAGCGCCAGCCACTCGCCGGACTCCAGCCGCTCGCGCAACGGCGCGTAACGGCTGTCGGCGAAGACGAACAGGGAAAGCAGCACGTTGGTGTCGAGCACCACACGCACTGCCATTCCCATCAGGCTGGCTTCTTCTGGGTGTCGAGGCGGAACTTGGCGAAAGAGCCCGGCGCGTCTTCCAGCACCTTGAGTTTGCCCTTGGCCGGGTTGCGTGCCGCGACCTTGCGATCATCCAGCGTCGTCACCCATTGTTGCCAGTCGGTCCACCAGGAGCCGGGTTGCTGCTTGGCATCTTCCAGCCAATGGTCGGCGGTCTCGCCCAGCTTGTCGTTCAGCCAGTAGCCGTACTTGTTGGCGGCAGGCGGGTTGACGATGCCGGCAATGTGACCGGAGCCGCCGAGCACGAAACGCACCGGGCCGCTGAACCGCTGCGCGCCAAGATAAGTGCTCTTCCACGGCGCGATGTGGTCTTCGATGGTCGAGATGAAGTAGCTCGGCGTCTTGATCTTGCCCAGGTCGATGGCGACCCCGTTAAGCGTGATGCCGCCCGGCTCCTTGAGCAGGTTCTTCATGTACATGTTGCGCAGGTAGAAGCTGTGCATCGCGTACGGCATGCGTGTCGAATCGCTGTTCCAGAACAGCAGGTCGAACGGGAACGGGTCCTTGCCCATCAGGTAGTTGTTCACCACGAACGACCAGATCAGATCGTTCGAGCGCAGCATGTTGAAGGTGCCGGCCATCTCGGTACCTTCGAGGAAGCCGCGCTCCTGCATTTTCTTTTCCAGGCTGGCGACCTGCTGCTCGTCGATGAACACGCCCAGCTCGCCGGGGATCGAGAAGTCGAGCATGGCGGTGAGGAAGGTCGCCGAGGCGATGCGCTTGTCCTTGGTCGCCGCCATGTAGGCGAGCGTCGAGCCCAGCAGCGTGCCGCCCAGGCAGTAACCGACGGCGTTGATTTCCTTCTCGCCGGTCTGTTCGCAAACCTTGTCGACCGCGGCGAGCGCGGCGTCGGTGAGGTAATCCTCGAAGGTCTTCTTCGCGAGCTTTGCGTCCGGATTGACCCACGACATGACGAAGACGCTGTGGCCCTGGTCGGTCGCCCACTTGATGAAGGAATTCTTCTCGCGCAGGTCGAGGATGTAGTACTTGTTGATCCAGGGCGGGAAGATCAGCAGCGGCCGCTTGTACTGCTCCTTGGTGGCCGGCTCGAATTGCAGCAGCTGGATCAGGTCGTTCTGGAACACCACCTTGCCCGGTGTGGTGGCCACGTTCTTGCCCATCTCGAAGGCGTTGGTGTCGGTCATCTTGACGCGCAGCTGGCCGTCGCCGTCCTCGATGTCGCGCAGCAGGTTGTTGAAGCCCTTGAGCAGGTTCTGGCCGTGCGACTTCACGGTTTCGCGGAATACTTCCGGGTTCGTCATGGCGAAGTTCGAGGGCGACAACGCATTGATGAATTGGCGCGTGAAAAAATTGACCTTCTTCTCGGTGATCGCGTCCATGCCTTCGACGTCGCGCACGCTGTCGTGAATGTGTCGCGCGGTGATCAGGTAGGACTGCTTGATGAAGTCGAACAGGAAATGCTCTTCCCACTGCTCGTCCTTGAAGCGCTTGTCGTCCTTCGCCGGCTGCGCATAAGGCGGCATCTCCATGTTCATGAAGCGCAGGTTCGAATGCTGCCAGAGCGAGAAGTAGTCCCACACCAGGTTCATCTGCGCCTGCGCCAGCTTGTAGGGATTGGCCAGCATTTTCGCCATCATGTCCATGAAGGCCTGGGCGATGCCCAGCTCGTCAGTCGGTGCCGTCATGCCATGTTTCATCTGCCGCTGGATGTGGTCGGTCAGCAGCTTGGAGGCGCGCTGGGCGACCTCGGCGTAGGTCTTGGCGATTTCTTTCGCGTCAGGCAGCGGCGAATGCTCTTGTGGGGCGGTGGACATTTCTTACTCCTTGTTGGTTTTCGTATAACGGACAACGCCATTTTCGATGACGCACTCTAGACGGTGCGCTTGTTGCAGATAATTCAGGTGGGCGATGGCCTCGCCCATGGCGAACATGGTCTGGTGCGGATCGGTGATCTCGCGCGGGAAAAGCACGGGGATCAGGTCCGCCGCCGTCTTCGGCGTCGCGCAGGCGACCAGCAGATCCTTGCAGCGGTCGGCGTGATGCGCATGCAACTGGTCGACGCGGCAATGCAGGCCGCGGAACGGCAGTCCATGCGAGGGCAGCACCAGCGTGTCTTCCGGCAACTCGCGCAAGCGATCGAGCGAGGCCAGGAACCACGCCAGCGGATCGGCGTCCGGCACGCCGGCGAAGACGCTGATGTTGGTCGAGATACGCGGCAGCAGCATGTCGCCGGAAATCAGCACGTGCAGTTCGTCGCAGTAGAGGCTGGCATGCTCCGGCGCATGGCCGTGGCCGATGATGATGCGCCAGGAACGGCCACCGATGTCGATGTCCTCGCCTTCCCAGAGCGGATGGAAGGTCGGCGGAATCGCCGGTACGACATTCCCGTAGGCGTTGCCGCGATCGGCCAGGGCCTGCACGCGGGTCTCGTCGAGGCCATGCGTGCGGAAGAAGTCGCACATGGCCGGCACGCCGTAGGCACCGACCTGGTGTTTGACCATGTGCGCGGTCAGGTACTCGCCCTGCGTGATCCACAGTGGCGCGCCGGTCTGCTCTTGCAGCCACGCGGCAAGGCCAAGGTGGTCGGGATGGAAGTGCGTGACCAGCAGCCGCCCGAGGAGGCGTTCCGCCATGACTGACTTCCAGGCCGCCTTGACGGGTTCGAGCGCGACGCCGGTATCGACGGTCGTCCAACTGTCGCCGTCCTCGATTAGCCACAGATTGACATGGTCCAGCGCGAACGGCAGCGGCATGCGCAGCCACTCGATGCCCGGCGCGACTACCATGCGGGAACCCGCCGCGGGCGGCGTTGCGTGCGGATAGTCGATGGCGGTAATGGTCATGGCCGCTGAATTGATTTGCCGGGAGAAATCTGCTTAACTGGCCGCGAAAAATCCAGGAAAGACAATATTCTACATGAGTGCAAGCAAATTGGTGCGGTGCAGCAATTTTCGATTTTCATGACATCCTCCTGATGACCGAAACGACCTATTCAATTACCGAACTGGCGCGCGAGTTTCAAATGACACCGCGAGCCATCCGTTACTACGAAGACCACGGCCTGCTGGCGCCGGAGCGCAAGGGCATGCAGCGCGTCTACTCGAAGCGCGACCGCACACGCCTGAAGCTCACCCTGCGCGGCAAACGCCTCGGCCTGTCGCTGGCGGAGATCCGTGAGCTCATCAACATGTATGACACCACGGCCGACGAAAGCCCACAGCTTCGCAAGTTCCTCACCGTGCTCTCGCGCCGCAAGGTGGCGTTGGAGCAGCAGCGCGAGGACATCGAAGAAGTCCTGGCTGAAATCAACCGCTTCGAGCAGCAGTGCCAACAACTGTTGACGGGGCAGA
>PMIH01000218.1 GCA_003158255.1 Rhodocyclaceae bacterium | reverse complement strand
GACCATGGCCCGGCGTCGGCGTGGCGATGACGAGCACGAAAACCACGAGCGGTGGCTTGTGTCCTACGCTGATTTCATCACACTGCTGTTCGCATTTTTCGTTGTCATGTATGCGATTTCCCAGGTCAATGAAGGCAAGTACCGCGTCCTGTCGGATACCCTGTCGTCTGCATTCCGTCATGTGCCGGGGACCACGGCCAACGCGCAGATGGCTGTCAATCCCGGTGCGCAGATGCCATTGGCGATACCGATCCACAGGCCCAACCTTGGCATCAAGACGGATGAGAATCAGCGTGTCAAGAAAGACAAGCTGCGCAACATGGCCAAGGAAATTAACGACGCGCTGGCACCCTTGGTGAAAGAAGGCCAGGTCCGCATTACGGAGGGGGCGCTGGGAATTACGGTGGACATCAATGCGAGCGTGCTTTTTTCGCCCGGCGATGCTCGCCTGGATACCGGCGCCACCCAGGCTTTGGTGGCGGTGGCGCATGTGCTTGCACCAACCGATTTCCCGGTGACGGTCGAGGGGCACACTGACAACACGCCGATCAACACACCGCAGTTTCCTTCGAACTGGGAACTTTCCGGCATGCGTGCGTCGAGCGTTGTTCGCTTGTTCGTCGAGAACGGGGTCGATCCGCGGCGCCTCACGGCTACCGGCTATGCGGATCAGCGGCCGGTCGACGACAATGCGACGGTCGAGGGACGCAGTCGCAACCGTCGAGTGGCGATTACCATTGAGTCGAGAACTCCCGACAACCCCGTCGAGGTGAAGATTCCGTAGGTTGTTGCGGGCCCAGGTTCAGGCGGATCCCAGGGAACGGCCAACCCCGCCCGGTCGTTGCTGGCCATCCGGTCCGTAGGTGGCAGTCTTGTCGGCGGCCGCCATCAGCACGTTCAGTCCCTGCTGGTAGTGCTGGAGATGCAGTGCAATCAGTCGGCCGTTGGCCTCGTTCAATGATCGTGCCTCGCCTGCGAGTCTCAGCAACTCATCCCAGTTTCGACGACTTGATGTTCCAGCCCCAGATGCAATCCATGCATCCATGCCGGCACGTCCGCTTGGAAGTTTGCTGCGAAGCAGCTGGCTTTCGCGCGAGGCGGAAATACCGCCGAGTTCGCCGGCAACTCGCAACTTCTCGTTGGCAAGGGTAGTCAGGGCCTCGCTTGCTCCTTCGGCCAGCAAAGCTTGCTCCTGGCGCAGCAGTACGAGAAACGATTGGAGAACGCCCAGTTCGCGACCGAGCAGTTCGGCGAGCGCATCCGGCTCGGCGGGGGACGGCACGGCGTTGTCAGCCCTGCCGCGCCAGCATCTGACGAACGCTATCGATCAGACCGTCTGCGACGCGTTCAGGATGAACCTGGAATCGTCCCTCGGTGATTGCCTGCTTGATTTCCGCCACCCGGGCGGTGTCAATCACGGGCGTTTCGGCGAGCGCTGCGCTCGCCTCCTGTAGGCGGGCCGATAGCGAGGACAGTTCAACTTGATCGCCCGAAGACGAGGCTGCCGCTTTACGGGTGCTCTGGGTGGCCGGCTTAAGCTTTCCCGAAGCGTCGCTGGCTCCAACTGAACCGATGGTAGTGCCGTTGATTTTCACGTTGATTCCTTTTCCGCTCTGAGCGATTGACTGTTTTAACGGCCACGGCTCAGAAAACTTGAGTCGCCTCTCAACGCATTGATTTTACATCAGAAGCCAATCTCGACAACGCCCCCCGCCTTGGCGAGCCCGCTTACCACCTGGCCATTGCCAAGTCGTACCTGCACAACCTGTCCCTCTTGAGCATTGTTCAAGGCCCGACCTTCGTTGGTCACCTGGAAGCCGGGTCCTCGTGAAACGACTTTCACCGTCTGGTTTTGCTGGACGATGTTCGGTTGCCGCAGCATGTCCGCACGCAAAGGTCTGCCCGATGACATCGACAGCAGGGCGGTTCGTCCGACCGCTTCACGCTCGTCGGTCAAGATTCCGGCCGGCAAGTCCGATAGGTCGCCGCGCTGACGTGTCAGATTGCCCAACGTGACGGTTTGTCCCTGTGCCAGCGGTGACGCCGTGACGAGGTAGTCGGTAACAACGCGGATATGAACCGGCAAGAAGATGCTCCAGCCATGTTCCGCCTGGCAGCGCACAGCGACACTGGTTCGCCCCCAAGCCTTGGCTCCAGCGGGCAGCGAGGCCTCCAGCGCCGTGCATGGCGCCAGATGGTTGTCAGGATCGAGCCCGCCGATGGTGTAGCTGATATCGCCTGGAAGTCCGCGGGTCTGGGCTTTCAGAAAGGCTTCGACGGTGTTCCTTACCTGAACGGGATCTTGACGGGCCAAGGCATGTGTCGTCTGGACAACGAACAGCAGCAAAGCGCTTGAGAGTAGCAGCAGAGGACGCTTCATGGCCCGATTCAAACACGGGTACCCAGTCGAGGCAAGCGTGCTTTGATGATCATTCAAGCACGGCAAGAATTGCCGCCACAGGGAACTGCTTGCCGGCAAGTCGTGCGATAAGCGCCGGATACCGAGGCCAGTTCGCACTTCGGACGCTGTTCTCGCCGATGCCGCCGGGCTGGCACGGTTGGTGCATATTGGTTCGCGCAAGCTTATTTCGGGGCCAACATGCTCGACAGCATCGACCAAAAACTGGGAACTCTCCGCAACGCGATGAACCTGCGTTCGTATCGGCAAGAGTTGCTGGCCACGAACATCGCCAACGGCGATACGCCGAACTACAAAGCGCGGGACTTCGATTTCAAGGCGGCGCTGGACAATGCGACCAGCGGGCGCGGCAGCTTCGCCATGGCCCAAACTTCGCCGCGTCATCTGACGGGCAACAACGTCAATGGTATCGGCAACACCCCGGCCGGTGTCGATGTGCTCTACCGCAGCGAATACCAGGCGAACGTCGATGGCAACACGGTGAATATCGATGTCGAACGAAGCGCATTTGCCGAAAATTCCGTGCAACTGGAATCGGCAATGACCCTCATCCACGAAGAATTCCGTCGATTGCAGACGGCCATCCAGGGACAGTGAGATGAGTCTCTTCAACGTCATGACCATCGCTGGTTCCGCGCTCACCGCGCAGTCGGCGCGACTCAATACGACCGCCAGCAATCTCGCCAACGCCGACAGCGCGCTGGGCGCGGACGGCAAGCCTTATCGGGCCAAACAGGTGGTGTTCAAGGCTATGCCGGTAACGGCAGACGGCGGCCTTGGCGTCCGGGTTACCGGCGTCGTCGATAGTGCCGCGCCGGGTCGGATGGTCTATGACCCCAAGAGCCCGCTCGCCAATGAACAAGGGTATGTGGAGATGTCGAACGTCAATGTGGTCGAAGAAATGACCAACATGATTTCGGCGTCGCGCGCCTATCAGACC
>PMIH01000007.1 GCA_003158255.1 Rhodocyclaceae bacterium | reverse complement strand
AACAGCGCGCACCCACGGCGGCGCATGTCACAGACAAGATGCCCTCAAATTTCCTGTACATCGGCCTAATCCACTTGATGTTGCCAAACGCCAAAATTGTTCACGTCACGCGCAATCCAGTGGACACATGCCTTTCTTGTTTTACCCACCTGTTTAATCGTCAGCTTCAAGCCTACACCTATGATCTCGCGGAACTAGGGCGGTATTACGCCGATTACGCGCGCCTGATGGACCATTGGCGGCACGTGCTTCCCGCAGAATCGTTCCTGGAAGTACAGTATGAAGATATCGTGGCCGACCAAGCGTTACAAACACGGCGATTGATCGAATACTGCGGTCTCGAGTGGAGTGACACCTGCTTGCATTTCCACAAAACAAGACGCCCGGTTCGCACTGCTAGCTTAACTCAAGTACGACAACCAATTTACACGTCGTCTGTGGACCGTTGGCGCTCCTACGAGAAATTCCTTGAACCGTTGTTGAGGGCACTCGGTGTTGACGCGTAAGGAGTTCCAGCCGCGACATTCCCCCGCCATCCTCCAGGAATAAGTGGCGCCGTCGTGACCTTTACCGCGCGAGCGTGCGTGTTTATTCCAAGGCCGAGATTCAGTGGTGGCGTCCAGAAGATGCTGAACTATCGCCTGGCGATGTCGGGCGTGAACCGCCAGTTCGGAGCCCGATAACGTTTGGATCCAGGGCGCTCCGAAGGCTCAATTCCGGCGGGTAGTGAATTCGGTGGTGAAGCGTTCGCGAGTCGAATGCTGCTTGATGTCGCCAATGCGCCCCATTCCTGACGTAGTGCTTCGACTGATCCAATGACGGCTCAGGCCGACGGTGTGCCGCCGGGCCTTTGCTAACTGGCCAGTCGGATGTGTCTTATCGCAACCGATGGCAAAGCTGGCCAAGGCGCTGTAGTGCCGCTTCGACTTCCTGGCTCAGCGGCGCACCGCAGTTGAGGCGGACATACCCCTCGAAGCGTGGAAGGTTCGAGAACATCAATCCCGGCGCGATGTAGATGCCTTCGGACAAGGCAGCATCGAACAGCCGTCGCGAAGACAATCCGTCCGGCAACGCCACCCAAAGCGCCAGGCCGCCATTCGGCTCGGTCAGCCGGGTGCCGTCGGGAAAGTGCTTGGCGATCAGCTCGACGGTGCGCGCCCGCTGGTTCTTGAGACAACTCCGCAGGCGCCGCAGATGGCGGTCGTAACCGCTGGAGGCCATGACGTCGGCCGCGGCCAATTGGGCCAGTTCCTCATTGTTGCGGCTTTGCACGTATTTCAGCATCGCAACGCGTGATTGCCAGCGGCCGGCGTTCATCCAGCCGAGCCGCAATCCGGGCGCCAGAATCTTGTGCAGCGAAGCGCAGTGAATGACATTGCCCTCGCGGTCCCAGGCTTTCAGCGCTGTGAGGGGCGCGTCGTCGTTGCTCAAGGCGCTGTAGGTGTCGTCTTCGATCAGAGCGATCCGGTGCAACGCACAGAAGGCAACCAGGGCGCCCTTCTGATCGTCGGGCATCACGGCCCCGAGCGGATTCTGGAAATGCGGGACGACGACCACTGCCTTGATCGGATCCTTGCCCTGGACGGCCAACTCCAGCGCGTCGATGGATATGCCGGTCCGCGGGCTGGTGGGAATCTCCAGTACCCGGAGACCGAGCGCTTCCAGAACTTGCAGCAGGCCGTAGAAGGTCGGTGATTCGACTGCAACGATGTCGCCCGGCTGGCAAATCGCGCGCAAGGCCAGGTTCAAGGCTTCGATGCAGCCTTGGGTGACGATGATGTCCTCCGGAGCGAGCACCATTCCGCTGGCCATGGCGCGCCTGGCCAGTACATTGCGGAAGACCGGATTGCCGTTGTTGCTCGAGGGTGTGACGAGCAGTTCGGGGTAACGACGTAAGGCCCGGGCCGCCGCATTCTTCAGCGCATCGCCTGGGTACAGCGCCGGAGAACTGCGCGCGCTGGAGAAATTGACCCGGACCCGCGCTTGCCTGCCGCGGGCGATGAATTCGGAAACGCGCGCGTTGATGCCGACATATTGCGCCGGATCGAGTGCCTGACTGGGCATCGGTTCCGTTAGCAGTGGCACGGTCTTGCGGCGCGGTTGGCGGACAAAGTTTCCGGAGCGCGGACGGGCTTCCAGCCAGCCGTCCGATTCGAGCTGGCGACAAAGCTGGAGCGCTGTAGACAGGCTGACTTCGTGGCGGCGCATCAGCGTACGCACCGACGGGAAGCGCTCGCCCTGGCCCAAGGCGCCGGCCTCGATTGCCTCGCGGTAATGCGCCGCCAGACGGCGGTAGAGGGGCTGTTGCTCCATGACTGATCGTCTCTCGCCCGCGACGCTTTGGGCAGATATAGATGTTGGGAAATTGAACCATAACAGATGCCGAACGCCGCATCTGCTGCGCAGCAGATTATGGGAGTCTGTGGCTGTCTTGCGGCCCGGGAGGTCACTACGATATTTCCGTCGTCCGTGATCCGGACAAGGCTGTGGAGAAATCAATTGCAGGATCGACAATCGACCGTTCTCCCGCTGGCGCGTGGTGAAACGCGGCGAATCCGAGTGGCAGCGCGAACGACGGTACTGGTCGTTTCCGGAAGCGTCGTGGTACGCGGGCCGCTGGACTGGCTGGCGGATACGATGCTGGCGCCGGAACAACGTCTCGGCCCGGAGCAGCGGCTGGAGTTCGCGAGCGGAGGCTGGGTCGATCTGCAGGCCGGGAATGGTGCGCAGGTCGTGCTGCTGCCACGAGAGTCGCAGCAACTGGTACGGCGAGTGGCGCGCTATCTCCACAACCTGTTGCCCTGACTCGGATGTCCTCGCGTCCGCTTGTGGGAATCCGCTCCCAAAGACCGTCATCCGGCCAGGAGCTGACCTACACGTTGGCTCTGGAAGCAGCCGTTCGAGCTCCGCCCACCATCCGGGTTCACGAGAATGGGATATGCTGCTTTACGACGGAGGGGCAAGCGCTTGGCGCAGCGAATTCGCGAAATCCACCATCTCCACCTTCACCATCTTGCAGCCCAACCTATGCCAGCGTCGGCTCTAGCCCTGGTCGTTTTTGCCGGTCTGATCCACGCCATCTGGAATATCGTCGCAAAGCAAGCCGGTGGGGACGCGCGATTTGCCTTCTTCACCGCGTTCGTCGTCATGGTGTTCTGGGCGCCAGTCGGGATATGGCTAGGCTGGCATCAGGTGCCGGTTTGGGGTAAATCGGAATGGATTCTGATCGCCGCGAGCGGCGTGTTGCACGTGGTGTACTACGTGGTCCTGCTTCGCGGTTACCGAAAGGGCGACCTGACCGTCGTGTATCCCTTGGCTCGCGGCTCGGGGCCGCTGCTTTCGTCACTGACCGCCGTCGTTCTTCTGGGGGAACATCTGACGGTGCTCAGCCTCGCCGGTATCGCCACCGTAGTAGCGGGCGTCTTCTTGGTGGCGGGAGGTCCGCGCCTGTTTCGGCAGGCGCATGACTCGGCGCGACGCGCAACGCTGCACGCGGGCCTGCGTTACGGATTGCTGACCGGGGTCTTCATCGCGAGCTATACGGTGGTCGATGGCTACGCAGTGAAGGTGCTATTGCTGTCTCCGATTCTCGTCGACTACTTCGGCAACTTCGTGCGCCTCGCCTTCCTCGCACCGCCGGTTTTGCGCGACCTGGAGGAGGCGCGCCAGCTTTGGCAGGTTCAATGGAAGCATGCGATCGCCATCGGCATCATTAGTCCGGTCTCCTACGTGCTCGTGTTGTACGCGATGGAAGTCGCTCCGCTCAGCCATGTGGCGCCGGCCCGCGAAGTCTCGATGCTGTTTGCCGCTCTGCTCGGCGGCCAATTGTTGCGGGAAGGCGACCGTGTCACCCGCTTCTTCGGCGCTACCTGCATCGCGGTCGGCGTCATGGCTCTCGCCCAAGGGTAATTTCGGATGGCTCGAGACCCTGGATCTGAAAGTTTGAGTGGTTGCTGTCAGCGAGTGCTCGGGGCATATTGTGTTGAAAAACTCCGGCCAAAGTCTGGCAAGTCGATTTTCTGGGGTCTTCTACCCCTTGCCCGTGTGACGATCGTCGATCCTGGATCGATTTAAGAGGTCGACTTTATGATCGAGCATCTCATTCGGCATGCGTAGGGAGTTTTTCAACACAATAGGCACGCAGCACGCGTTCGCCGAATAGAGAAGCTGCCGTTCATCGCCACTTGCCGCTGAGTGGCAGATTACCGGTCGACTGCCGACCAATCCTGAGCATGCCGTCGACGTCGGCAATGGCCGATCAGTTGCCCGACGAGCGCTCAATACGGTAGTCCAAGGAGAGACCGAAGGTCGGCTGATGCGGTGTGCGTTGGCCGTGGGCACAAGGACCTTCGGTTGGTTGGCCGAAGGTCAAGGTGGATGAAAGTGACCGAAGGTCTGGGCGCCAATTGACCTTTCGGGCAGCGTCCCGAAGGTCAAGAGCGCGGTGCGATGACCGAAGGTCAATTCTGATCGTTGCGGAAATCTTGGTTTGAGCCCCTGGGCACGGCGTGGGCACAGATTGGGCACGAAATGGGCACGAAATGGGCACAAGTCGATTTCGTACCCAAAACGAATAAGGCCAACCACCGCTAAGTGATTGGCCTTATTGTGCTTTTGTTGGTTGCGGGGGAAGGATTTGAACCTTCGACCTTCGGGTTATGAGCCCGACGAGCTGCCAGACTGCTCCACCCCGC
>PMIH01000024.1:2404-3262 GCA_003158255.1 Rhodocyclaceae bacterium | reverse complement strand
CACAGGCCCAGTATGCGGACAAGGACGACGTTATTGACGAGAACGGCGCCGAGGAGGATGAACAGGTAGCTGGTCATGGCAGGTTTCGGATTTTCGGCGCGTTGCTGCCGAGATGAGGGAAACCGTCGAATTATCGTTGTTTGCCGTCCATTAGACAACCCTAACGTTCGGCCAGTTATTGTGCCTCGCAGCGAAATTACCGGCCCGGTATGGCCGTATTTCCCAAGGCATTGACACATTCCCGGACCAGNNGATGCCGCCGGCGGCGATGACCGGCACCTCGCCGGCCAGCGCCAAAGTCAGTCGTCGCAACACGCCGGTAGATTTCTCGAACAGCGGCGCGCCCGAGAGGCCGCCTGTTTCGTTACCGTGACGCAGATGCTCGACACCGTCTCGCGACAAGGTTGTGTTAGTGGCGATGACGCCGTCGATGCGGTGCCGACGCAAGGCGTTGGCGATACCGACGATCTGCGCTTCGTCGAGGTCGGGCGCGATCTTCAGCGCCAGCGGTACGTACTTGCCATGCCGTTGCGCCAGTTCGGCCTGCCGGGTTTTGAGTGCGCCGAGCAGGGCATCGAGTTCCGACTCGTCCTGCAATTGCCGGAGGTTCTTGGTGTTCGGGCTGGAGATATTGATCGCGACATAGCTGGCGTGGCCGTAGGTCTTGTCCAGGCAGATGAGGTAGTCGTCGGCGGCGCGCTCGATCGGCGTGTCGAAATTCTTGCCGATGTTGATGCCGAGAATGCCCTTGTAGCGTGCAGCCTTGACGTTGTCGATCAACGCGTCGACACCGCGGTTGTTGAAACCCATGCGATTGATGATGCCCTGCGCCGCCGGTAAGCGAAACAGCCGTGGCTT
>PMIH01000024.1:0-2343 GCA_003158255.1 Rhodocyclaceae bacterium | reverse complement strand
CAATTCATGGGCGGTTTCGGGGTCGAGCGCGAAGACGAAGGGCTTCACCAGACAGTAGGGCAGAATCATGCGCGGTCCTTGTGGGCAGTGCGCCAGGCGCTGACGCTTGGCCGAATTCTAGCGGAACGCCGCATGCGGAAAGTCTGGTGCGTCACGGCGGTCGAAGGCATAATGCCAGCCTATCACCATGGTTATGAACATATTCAAGGTTGACGATCGCACGCGGGCAACGCTGGTTTTTACTGGCTTGGGGGGCGTGCTGCTGGTCGCGCTGCTCGCGACCGCGCTCTATTCGTTCCGGGAGTTTTCCTTGATGGGCGCAAAGGAACGCGCCCGTACCGCCGCCGAGATCGTGCGCGTCAGCCTGACCGAATCCATGGTCAACGGCACCATCGACAAGCGTGCCGAATTGCTTGCGCGCATTGGGCGCGGTGCCGGACTCGCCGAAATACGCGTCGTTCGGGGCGCCGGTGTTGTCAAACAGTTTGGCAAAGGTTTACAGGGCGAAACCGGACACGACGACATCGACGATGCCGTGCTGGCGAGCGGTGCGCCACAGTACCTCTCCATCGATGGACGCGACGGTCCGATGCTGCGCGCCACCATTCCTTACATTGCGGAGCGCGGCAGGCAGCCCGCATGTCTGCAATGCCATCAGGTGGCCGAAGGCGACGTCCTCGGCGTTGTCACCCTCGAGATTTCTCTCGCCGAGACGCGCAAGCTGGCATTGACCTGGGTGGCGATCCTGGTGAGCATCGCCGGCTTCTTCACAATTGCCACCCTCTTCCTCATCCGGCGCCAGTATCAGCCGATGGCCGAGGTGGCAATGAACGTCGAAACGGCAGTGAGGCGGGCCGCCGCCGGCGATTTCGGCATGCGCCTGCCGGTTCCCGCCGACGGCGTTGCGCGTCACATCGCCCATGGCGTCAATCGTCTGATGGAAACGCTGGCCTTCGATATCAATACCATCAACAGCAAAGTCGAGCAGTTGATGGAATACGATCTGCCGCGCAGCAAGAATATGTTGGTGTCGACGCTGGAAATGGTCGAAGGGCTGGTGGACGCCGGCCGTTTCAAGCAGGCGATCGAAGAGGACGAAACCAAACAGCAGATCTATGTGCGTCTGGCGCGCGTCATCCGCGAGACCTTCGATATCGAGCTGTTTTCGATCTACGAGGTGGTCAACAGCAAGAATCACATGCGTGCCGTGGTCGTAGATGGGGTGATCGATGCCGAGCCTCATTGGTGCGATCAGGAGATTCTGGTGCGTGCCAGTGCCTGCCGTGCGCGGCGTACCGGTCACGCCGTCGACGGCATTACCGAACCGCTGGTCTGTTCGATGTTCAAGGGCAATGCCGACGGCTCGGGCATGAAGCATTTCTGTCTGCCGATGCTGCAATCGGGCAATGCCGGATGTGTCGTGCAGTTGGTGGCAACCCCCGAAACGGCTCAATTGATCCGGTCGCTGGTGTCTTTCCTGCGCGTGTATCTGCGTGAAACGGCACCGGTACTCGAAGGCAAGCGCCTGATGGAAAGCCTGCGCGAATCGAGTTTGCAGGACGCCATGACCGGCTTGTACAACCGGCGCTTCATCGAGGCCTATGTCGAGACGTTGCAAGCCTCCGTGATTCGCAAGGGCAGCCATTTGGCCGTGCTGATGTTCGACGTCGACCACTTCAAGCTTGTGAACGACACCTATGGCCACGATGCCGGCGACAAAGTGTTGGTGGCCGTGGCGGCGGTTCTCAAAGAAACCCTGCGCAAGTCCGACATCCTGGTTCGCTTCGGTGGCGAGGAGTTTCTGGCATTCCTCATGGACACGACCGGCGACGGTGGCATGACGGCGGCGGAGAAGGTGCGGGCGGCCGTCGAGGCGAGAAAGATTCCGCTGCCCAGTGGAACGATACAGAAGACGATATCGATCGGCGTTGCCGATTTCCCGGCGGACAGCACCGACTTCTGGGAGGCCGTGAAGTTTGCCGACACCGCGCTTTACACTGCCAAGGAGCGCGGCCGCAATCGCGTGGTGCGCTTCACACCGGACCTCTGGAAAGCGGGGACGTAGTTCCGGCGGCGCCTGCATAATGCAGGAAGCATGAGATTCGCCATCCTGTCATTCGCCGCCGGCATCGGCTGGCTTCAACTGCAAGCGGAACTGCCTGACCCCGGGACGCTGGCGATCCTGTTGGTGGCAGCGCTGTGCCTGTTCGTGGCGAGTCGGCGGCTGGGTCGCGCGGCCTGGGTTGCCGTTATTGTGGGCGCGTTTGTTCTTGGCGCAAGTTGGGCGGGCTGGCGCGCGCAAGAGCGCCTTGGCGATGCCTTGCCCGAAGCCAACGAGGGGCG
>PMIH01000313.1 GCA_003158255.1 Rhodocyclaceae bacterium | reverse complement strand
CACCAGTTCCTTGCCGGTTCCCGTCTCGCCCAGCAGCATCACGGCGGCCTCGGAAGGCGCCACGCGCATGACCAGCGAAAGCATGCGCGCAAACGCCGGCGAGCGCCCAACCAAGCCTTGGGCGGCGGGCCGGCCGCTGGCATGTCGAACCACGCGCATCGTTTCGACGAAATAGCGGGTGTGGCCGGAATCGTCCTTTACCGGCGTCGTCTCGACTTCGACGTGCTCTTCACCTCGCGGTGTCTGGTGCAGGTGCAGAACGCGGCGACTCTGGCCATCGGCCCGGCTGCCTTGCAAGGGACAGGACTCGCCTGCCTGATCGCATGGCACGTTGAAGTGGTGGGAGACCTCGTAGCACAGGCGGCCGACAACCTGTTCGCCACCGCCAAACTCGCGGCGATAGGCGGCGTTGGCGGCGACGATGCGATATTCGCGATCCATGACGATTCTGGGCTCGGCGAGGCCATCGAGGTAGGAAACGAGTTCCTGCAAGTTGCCGGTTGGGTGAACCATCAAGCCTCCACATTCATGTACGTACTATGCCACAAACGGCACCCCATCACGCACCAACTCTGCCGCCAGTTTTGGCATATTGATGCGCCGATTCACTCAGATGCTTTGCAAACATGCTCCAGATCAATGCGTTGCATCGCCGTCGTTTCCGTCTGCGGCAGGCACGATTCTTGGTGTACCGCAATGCAAGAAAACCAACTACATCGACCTACCCCCACGGAGACAATCAATGACTGCCTGTGCCGCTTGCGCCACATCCGACCTGATCGACCCCAAACGCCGTCAGTTGTTGATCGCTACGAGCGCGGCCGGAGCGGCGGCAAGCATCGGCATCGTGATCCCGCTGGTTTCGAGCCTGATGCCGTCAGAGCGGGCCAAAGCCGCTGGCGCGCCGGTGGAGGCCGACATTTCCAGGCTGGCCCCGGGCCAGATGATGACGATTGAATGGCGCGGCAAGCCGGTCTGGATCATTCACCGGACGCCGGAAATGCTGGCGTCGCTGAAGAAGTCCGAATCGCATCTGGTCGATCCTGCGTCGAAAGAACACCAGCAGCCGGACTACGCGGCCAACGAATATCGCTCGATCCGGCCCGAGATCATGGTCGCTATCGGGATTTGCACGCATCTCGGTTGCTCGCCGACCGACAAGTTCAAGGAGGGCGATGCCCAGGGCATGCAGGCCGATTGGGCGGGCGGTTTTCTCTGCCCCTGCCATGGCTCCCAGTTCGATCTGGCCGGTCGCGTTTATAAGAGCATGCCGGCGCCAACGAACCTGGAAGTGCCGCCACATCAATATTTGGCGGACTTGCGTTTGCTGATCGGCGAGGACAAAACAGCAGTTTGAAGAAGAGAGGCGGCACGGCACGATGGGTGAGGATGCCGCCCGGTAATATCCGCGGAGTCGGGGACGGATTTAATCAGCGCCATCAGGCGCATTTCTACTAAGGGGGGAGCAATGCTGAAGTTAATTACCGGGATCGCCCTGGGGGTGATCCTGTCGCTTGTCGCTGTCTGGCAGATGGCAGGTAGTTTGATGTTCGAAGAGCGGGTCAGTCCTTACACAGTCGAGGAAACTGTCGCCCGCATCCAGCAGAACATTCAGGCCGCCGGCAACGGCTGGGCGCTGTTCGGTTTGCGTTATCCGACCCGTCCGGTCGAGGCGGAAGGCGTCAGTGTCCTGCCCGTGATGGCCATCGAAGCCTGCAGCCCGAAGTATTCCGGGCCCATCCTCAAGGACGACAAGGTGCGCTTCCTGTCGTTGCTCATGCCGTGCAAGATTTCCGTCTATAAGAAGAGCGACGGCAAGGTCTATATCGGCACCATGAACGCCGGACTGATCGGCAAGCTGTTCGGACCGATGGTCGGCGAAACGATGGAACACGTCGTCGCCGACCAGAAGAAATTCCTCGAATTCGACGCGACCAAACCCGCACCGCCGCTGATTCTGCCCAAGGCAGGCGGCGAAGGTGGTGCCGGCGGCGCTGCCGCCGGCGGCTGCTGACGAGGTGCCCGCCATGAATATCAGAAGAATGGCGCTGGCCGCGAGTCTGCTGGCCGGCCTGGTGGCGTTTGGCGCCCGTGCCGAGCTGTCGGTGCCGTCCCTTGCCGACAAGCTGCCGAAGGTGGCCAAGGGCACGGCCGACCACAGCAAGTTCAAGGAGCTACAGAAGACCTTCAAGTCCGGCCCGGAAGTTACCAAGGTCTGCCTGTCCTGCCACACCGATGCGGCGCAGCAGGTGCAGCACACCAAGCATTGGACCTGGGAAGTGGTTGATCCCGCGACCGGAAAGAAGCTGGGCAAGAAGAACATCATCAACAACTATTGCACCACTCCGATTTCGAACGAGAAAGACTGCATGGCCTGCCACGCCGGTTACGGCTGGAAGGACAAGACGTTCGATTTCACGCGCGAGGAAAACGTCGACTGCCTGATCTGCCATGACAGCACCGGTACTTACCGCAAGCTGCCGGGCGACGCTGGCCATCCGGTCTACGAGCGCAAGGAGTTTCCCGCCGGTTCCGGCAAGTTCGTCGAGGCAGTCGATCTGGCCAAAGTGGCGCAAGGCGTGGCGATGCCAAGTCGCGCCAACTGTGGCTCCTGCCACTTCTTCGGCGCGGGCGGCGACGGTACCAAGCACGGCGATCTCGACAGCAGCCTGAAGAAACCCGGTAAGCATCTCGATGTGCATATGGATGCCAAGGGCCTCAACTTCAGTTGCGTCAAGTGCCACAAGACGGTCGATCATTTTGTGTCCGGCAGTCGTTACGAGTTTGCGGCCAGCCGTACCGGTCCGCCGGTGGCGCGAGGCAAGTACGATGATGAACCGGCGTCGTGCCAATCCTGCCATGGCGACAAGCCGCACCACGAGAATCCGTTGCTCATGGAACGGCTGAACGTCCATACCGACAAACTCGCCTGCCAGACCTGTCACATTCCCGAGTACGCGCGCGATTCGATCGGCACGGAAAAGAGCTGGGACTGGTCGACGGCGACGAAAATGGGACCGGACGGCAAGCCGATGGTCGTCAAGGACAGCGCCGGTCGTCGTGCCTTCGATTCAAAAAAGGGCAACTTCGCCTGGGATTCGTTCCTCGTTCCCGAGTATCGCTGGTTCAACGGCAAGGTCGAGTTCAAGACCGTTGGCGAGAAGATCGATCCGACCAAGGTTGTCGAGATCAATCATTTCGAGGGCAGTGCCAGCGATCCGGCGGCGCGTATCTGGCCGTTCAAGATCCATCGCGGCAAGCAGGCTTACGATCCGGAGTTGAAGAACCTGCTGGTGGTGCATACGGCCGGCGAGGACGACACGGCACTGTGGCACAACTTCGACTGGCCCAAGGCGATCGGCAAGGGCATGGAGACGGCGGGCCTGCCCTGGAGCGGCAAGTACGACTTTGTCGCGACGGAGATGAGCTGGCCGATCACGCACATGGTGGCACCCAAGGGCGATGCCGTCCGCTGCGCGCAGTGCCACAAGAACGAAGGCCGACTCGCCGGTATCGGCGGCATCTGGCTGCCCGGCCGCGACCGCAATGGCTTGGTCGACACCGTCGGCTGGGTCGTCGTCGCACTGACCTTGCTCGGCACCTTGATCCACGGCGGTATCCGCGTTTGCGTGTTGTGCCGCAAAAAGAAACCAGAAGGGATGAAGCAACCATGAGTACGAACCGAATTCTTCTTTACAAGCGCTACGAGCGCTTCTGGCACTGGTCGCAGGCGGTGCTGGTGATCTTCATGCTGATCACCGGTTTCGAGATTCATGGCGCCTACGGATTGTTCGGCTTTGCGCGCGCAGCCGATCTCCACACCTTTACGGCGTGGACTCTGCTGGTGCTCTGGGCCTTCACCATCTTCTGGCAATTCACCACGGGCGAATGGCAGCAGTACATCCCGACGCTGAAGAAGGTCGACGCGATGGTGCGCTACTACATCCTCGGCATCTTCAAGAATGCGCCAAATCCGTTCCAGAAGACCAGTGTCAAGAAACACAATCCCCTGCAGCGCCTGGCCTATCTGGCGTTGCTGGCGTTCGTCTCGCCGATCATCTGGGGTTCGGGCATCTTCTATCTCACCTACGGCTACTGGAAACACTGGGGCGTGGATGCGTGGCTAAATCTGGAAACCATTGCGGTGGTTCACACCATCGG
>PMIH01000214.1 GCA_003158255.1 Rhodocyclaceae bacterium | reverse complement strand
CGGGGTGATGGGTGACGGCGATGACATTGCTGGCCGCGTCGTACTCGTAGCTCAGCCGGGTGCCGTCGGGGCGGGTCTCTTCGATCAGACGGTCCGCGTCGTCGTAGCTGAAGTCGTAAGGCTGGACGCCTTCCGGAACCAGTTGTGCCAAGCGCTGGGCCTGGTCGTAGGCAAAGGCGACACTGCGCCCGGCGGCGTCGTCCTTCCGGACCAGCCGGCCGCGAATGTCGAGGGCGTAACGGGTCTCGCGGGCCAGGGCATCGACCGCTCCGACCAGTCGGCCGGCGGCGTCGTACCGCCAGGTTTCCGTGGCGTTGTCGGGCAAGCGGGCGGTGACGAGTTGACCGACGGCGGTGTGCTTGAGTTCGGTGACCTGACCCAACGCGTCGGTGACGCGGGTGAGGTGGCCGGCCCCGTCGTACTCGTAGCGGGTGGTCTTGCCGGAACAATCGGTGTAGCTGGCCAGTTGGGCGCGGGGGTTCCAGGCGAGGTGCTTTTGTCCGCCCCGGGCATCGGTCACGTGAATCGGCAAGCCGCGACTGTCGTAGGCCGTGATGGTTTGCGTTCCGTCCGGCGCCGTTTCAACGGTCAGGTTGCCCTTGTCGTCGTATTCGTATTGCCAGAGGGCGCCATCCGGCTCGACGATCTTCCTTGGCTCGTACCAAGTGTCGTTCCACCAGATCCGGACGGATCGGCCGAGCGGGTCCGTTTCGAGGATGCGCAGGCCGTTGTCGTCATAGCCATATCGCCACTGGCTGCCGTCGGGGCGGGTGACACTCAATGGGTCGCGGCTCTCGTTCCACTCGATGGCCCATGTGTGGCCCAGCGGATTGGTGTAGCCGGTCAGGTTGTATTGCCGATCCCATGCCCATGTTTCCCGACGACCCAACTGGTCGATGGCAACGGTCGTTCCGCCACCAGCGTCGTCGCCGCGATACTGGATGTCCCACGCCTCGCCATCGCTGGTCCAGTGGCGAACCACGCGACGATCGCCATCCGGACCGCTGCCTTGGTCGACGGGTTGCCAAGCATAGTGACACGCTAGACCACCAGGCAGGACGTGCTGGGTCATCAATCCGTCCTGATAGGCGAAGCCGCGGGTGACCGTGCCCAGTCGGTCCGTGACTTGTGCGAGTTGCCCGTTGCCGTCGTAGCGGTAACTGACCAGCCGGCCAGCGGCTTCGTCGGCCGCCGGTGTTTCCAGGTCGATGGCACTGACCTGATGGCCGTGCTCATAGCGCAGGCGCAGTACGCGTCCGAGCGTGTCGGTAATGATCGCCAGGCGCCCGGAGGTGTCATAGCGGAAGCGCAGCCAGTTGCCATTGCGATCGACAAGCCGCAACAATTTGAGCGTGTGGTTGCCCGGCATTGTTGGCGGGGCGCCGAACTGGTAACGCAGCAAATCGGTGGTCGTGATTTCGAGGTGGCCGCCGGGCATCCGCGCGAGGGTGAAGCCCTCCGCCGTGTTGAAGAGCGCGTGTCCGGGTTCTAGCAGCGGCAGGTCTATCGGACGACCCTGGTGGTCGGAAAACACCAGACCGGGTGTGCCGTCGGGCGCGTGAACGAGACGCAGGTCAACGGTGTATGGGAGTCCCCAGCCGCGACCCAATGGCATGTCGGCGCGGGCGTCGTGGCTGTTATAGAAGCGCCGCCATTCGATTGGCAACGGCCCGGGCAGGACGAAGTCGGTGTCGATGTCGCCATCGAGCACCTTGCCGCCGGTGGCGGGATTGACTGGATAGCCGATCATCGACCGGAAGCCGCTCCCTAACGCTTCGCCAACCTTACCGGCTACGGCGCCCAAGGCCATGCAGGCGATCTTCCCGGGCAGCTTGCCTTTGCCCATCAGCAGACCAATGCCGATTTCCAGCGCGGTTTCCCACCATTCGACGTCGTCGGCGATGTCGAGATACTGCGTTTTGTTGCCGCCGAAAAAGACGTTGGGCGAGCCGTCCACGATGGCGGCGGAGCAGGTGAGTTTGTCGTCCTTGCGCGCGGCGGGGAAGGTGTCGATGAAGACCGAATCGGATCCCTCGGCGATCATCGACGGTGGCCCGGAAGTGTGCTTGCCGCATACCGTGCCGTCGGTGACGGCGCGCATGGCCATCAGTTTGTTAATCAGGACGTCGACGGACCCGGGCGCGCCCAGGGTCCCGGTGATGTCGGGAGAGCCGATATTCTCGGTCATCTCCTTGATCTTCTTTTCCTTGTAGTCGCTCCACCCAGTCGCGGAGCCAATGAAGCCGGCCACCAGGCCACCAACGATGATGGCGCCGCAGCCCATGGTGGCGACGGAGCCGCCGATGGCCAGTGTAATCAGCGCGCCAACCACGAGGGCTTCGACCATGCCCGCCGCGAGGCGCAGCCCCACGCGGGCGAGTCGGGCCCAGACCGACACATGTCCAATTTTGTCGCCGAATCTTGCCGCCGCTACTCCGCCCATGGTGGTTGTCGTTCAGTCGAGTTGAGTTGAGGCGAAAGCTAGCGCCTCGGGGTGAAGCTGCTCAGCATCTGGTGGAATTGGTTCAGGTGCTGTTCGCCAAACGGCATCGGCAAGGACGCGGTGAATGTCAGCAGGTGCCTTTCGTCGGGGAAGGGGAATACCGCCTGCTGGTGATAGACAAACTTGCCTTGCTGCTTGTAGTGGATGGACAGGAGGACGCCTTCGATGCCGTTCTTGGGCGCGCCCAGCACAGCCTTGCCGCGCGGCCCTTGCTGGAACTTATTGACCTGCCTGGCGAGATCGTTGAGCTGACGGTCGATGAAGTCCAGATAGGCTTCCTCGGGTTCGAGTTCGTCGTGGCTGATCAAGACGGTGAAATCGGCACTGCCCGGCTTTGGGGCAAGCACATGCATAGTGCGATCGGTCAGCGTGTCCGCGACAACGATCGAACCTTCATTCAGTTGATAGTTCACTTTGGGCTCCGTGGGAGTCAGCAGTTGAGATTGATCTTGGCTCCGAACTGATCGAGGTCGCCATCGAAGCTGACCTTCCCCTTGCCAGTTCCGTTGATGGTGATGTCGACGCCGATGATTTCGATGGTGCCATCCTTCTTCAGGACGATCGAAGACTTGCCGCACACCAAGGCAATGCTCTCACCAGCCGTTTCGGCAATGGTGTGTTCCGCTTCGAGCGAGATGCCTTGCTTGGCCGTGGCCTGAATGTTCTGTTCCTGCGCGTTGATCAGTACCGTCTTCTTGGCGATGACATTCGAGTTGGCTTCGGTCGACGTGATCGACATGTCCTTCTTCGACACCAGATTCATTGCCCCGTCGCTCGCCGTCGAGGCGACGTCACCTTTCGACACGACATTGACCTGGCCGCCCTCTTCGACGTGGGTGGACATCGCCTTCTTGACGAGTTGAGTGAACTGCGCTCCCGTCGTCAAGGTCATGTGCGATTTGCCCCGGATCGATACCGACTGTCCCGAACTGATGACCACCGGTTTCGGGCTGGTCATGCTGTGGCCTTCGGGACTGACGATCGAGACGATTGGTTTGGTGATGTCCCGCGACAGATTCATCATTTCCATGGCATCCGCCATGGCTGGATCGGATTCGCTTGAAACACCGGCTTCGCCGCCGGAGCCGCCATCACCCCCGCCACCTGCGAGTGCTTGCCAACAGGAGCCGGCTTGCGAGAGAGCGCCATTGCCGCTGAACATACCGGCGAGCGTCGCGGCACTAGCAGCGATCTGGGATGTCTTGCCGGAGCAAATGGCGCCGATCGCGTCTTTGGCTGCCGACACCGCCTGACCTGCGTTCTGCATCATGCCTGCCGAAAATCCCAGCACGTCATTCATATGGTCGGCGCCATCCGGATTGTGGTTGGCGGACTTAGTTGTGTAGTCCTGGGTGTAGGTGGTCAGCAGAAGGCCCTTGTCAGCTCTGATCGAGCCCCATAGGTTGGTGCGCAACTCAAAGCCATAACCGCGATCCGCCTGGGTGCCTTGGTTCATCAGATAGCCCATGTGCAGATGGGTCTGACCATAGGTGTTGGAGAGCTCGAGGTGCTCGATGCCTTTCTTGTCCTCGAAGCGCAACATCGATGCACCGCCGCCACCATTGCTCCAACGGGTGAGCGTACCCGACTGCGTCTTGTTCCCCGGCAACCCCCAAGGCGGCATCTGATCCGCGTTATAGACCCGCCCAATAATGATCGGATAGTCCGGATCGCCGTTCAGGAAATCGACGATCACCTCCTGATTGATGCGCGGGATATGAATCCCGCCATAGTTCATCCCCGCCCAGGGATGCGACACCCGGATCCAGCACGAATCCGCCCCGTCCTTCTTGCCATAGCGGTCCCAGAAGAACTTCACTTTCACCTGGCCATGCTCGTTGGTGTAGATCTCTTCGCCCGAGGGGCCGACCACCACGGCCGTTTCTGGACCCAAGGTGTGCGGCTTCGGCGTGCTCCGCCGGGGCCGGAACTGGGTCTTGGCCGGCATCGCTTCCACTGAGACTTCGAAGTGGCTCTGCTCAGAGCCACCCGCACCTTCGTAGGCGTTGTTCGACATGTGGTATTGCGCCCGGACGATCAAGAGTTCCCGGTTCTGGTCGCTACGCGGATGCTTCTCCAGGGTCAGCCGATAGCCCGGCGTCGCTCCCCGGACTCGACCCTGGCCATGGACCCGGTCCTGTTCCGCTTGCAAGCCTTGCAGGCGTATCTCCGCATAGCGCCGACCCGCACCCGGATCGGTATAGCCGCCGGGGAAGTCGAATATCTCGTATTGGTCGTAGAGATGCCCCTTGGGATCGGCCACCTTGGTAGTCAGATCGGCTGGGGGCTTCTTGAAGTCGTAGTCGGTATGGATGTAGGTGCCAGTCTCGACTTCGCGGGCCAGGCGCCAGGCCTGGAAGTGATCCTTGTCCGGATAGGCGTTGTCGGGGGGATACCAGGGCACGGTGGCATAGCCGGGGAAGGGTTCGTGGGTGCTGAAGTGGTCGCCGAGGACGAGGACGTGATTGCCGGCGGAGTGTTCGAACCAGTAGTAGATGCCTTCATGTTCCATCAGGCGGCTGATGAAGTTGAGATCGGATTCACGGTATTGGGTGAGGTATTCCCAGGGACGGTAGGTTTCCTTGAGGCGGGTGTCGTAGGCGATGCCGTTGGCGTCGAGGACTTCTTTGAGGATGTCGGGGACGGTCTTGTTTTGCCAGATGCGGCAGTCGGAGCGACGGCTGGCGTGCCAGAGCCTGGGGCGGACAATGGCTTCGTAGGTCCAGTCTTTGCCGGCGCGGCCGGTGAAGGAGAAGCGGACCATTTGGCCATGCCAGTAGCGCTGACCGCCGCCTTGGGTTTCGAGGGTGATGGCGCAGGCTGCGCCGATCATCTTTTGGCAATCGATGTCGGGACTGATGGATTTGAAACTGACCCGGTATTCGAACAGTTCGGAGAGGGCTTCGCTACCGTCGACGCTGACCACACGAAGTGCCGGCCCGGCCGGGGTGGTGGCGTTGATGGTGCGGTTCATGATGTTCGTCCTCGATCAAATTGGGTGTGGATGGAATTGAGATGGGTCAGGCATTCAGCCGCTGCTTGCGTAGCGCAAGCCAATGGCGGCTGAACAGATGGTCGCGGTGTTGCTCGCGCAGCGGGAAGGGCAGGTGCAAGCCCGCGCGCGGTGGCGAAAGCACTTGAAGCCGCCAGAGGTCGTCGCCAAGAAAGGAGAATTCGAAATTGGCCTCGTCAAGTTGGCGAAGCCCACGCAGCTTGCCGGTGGCATACATGCGTTGAAGGCGAATGTGATCGCGGACGCGATGTTGCGGGTCGAGCAGGTAGATGCCCAGCGCGTCTTCCTGATAGGCGTCGTCGACGATGAAGAGCAGTGCTCCCGCCGCCGTTGCGTACTGTGCTTCGAGCCATTGGCCATGCAAGATCTCGCTGGTTTCATGGTCGTCGACGAGTAGTTGGCTGGTCGACTGGCGGTCACTTCGGTGCAAGGAGTAGGTTGGACCGTTCGGTGCCGCGCGATCTACCATAGGGCGTCGAAGGCAAGGTCGAAACCGGCGGCAGCGAGCGCGCCGCCGACAAAGATGCCAACGGCCACGCAGGCCGGGGCGCCCGGTCCGCAGGCGAGGCCCGCGCCTCCGCCGGCCAGCGCACCACCGAGTGCGCTCGCGCCCACGGTGCCCGCTTCCTTGGCGGCTTGCCGGGGCTTGTTCTCCGCTTGGGCGATGTTGTAGACGGCGAAGGCCAGGCTGGCCAGGACTAGGCCGCGCCCGAGCTTGCCCAGGTTGCGGGCGGTGCGGGTAGCTGCCTCCTGCGGGCGTCCGCTGGCTTCGACGACTTCGAGCCAGACGCGATTCTTGTTGTCTGAGCTCAGCGACGCGAAGGATTTGCTGAAGAGCTTCTGCGCGTATCGTTCTTCAAGCTCCGCCAGGGTTCTACCCGTGGCTTTCTTGCCTTCCGCATAGGCGCGCCCGAGATCGCTCGACGCACTGCGGACGGCCTGCATGATTTCGTTACGCACTCGATTGACTTCGAGGGCGGCCTGTTTTGGGGTGAGTTCGCCTGCACTGACCTGTTGGCGTACGCGCGCGGCCAAGGCGGTGGAGCGGGCCAGATAATCGCTGCGGGCGGCGGAGTCGTTGATGAAGCGATAGGCGAAATTGGTGGTTTCCGCTTTGAGTAGTCCCAGCGCCGATTCCAGGTCGCCCAGGGTGTCCGGTTGGGTGCCGGTGAGTTCGGGTTGCGGCGACCGGGTTACGGAAAAGGTGCCCAGATCGGGAGTGCGGCGTGGTTGTGTGCCGACAACGCCGGGAATGCGGTCACCTGCCATGGTGTTTTGTCCGGTATCTCACTGGACGACGTAAGGTTCGTTGGAGAACTTCAGCGTTTCGACACTGAACATCGGAATGTCCTCGCCGTTGGCTATCCAGGTACGGCGGCCACGTCCGTGCCAGGAGTCGGGGGCAACTTCATCCCATTCCGTGCGGTGCCCGAGGAGGAAGGCGTCATCGTCAACGGCGGTGCTACCAGGTGGATAGCGCACGGGCATGTAGGCGGGTTGCGATCCGCCGTTGATCAGGGTGACGCGGATCGGTGCCCAGACGAGGTCCAGTGCCACGGTAGGCGGGGAGAACTCAAGCTGCGACACTTGATCGGCGGGAAGCCAGTAGTATTGGCCGTCGAGAATGAGTTCAAAGCAGGGGCCGAGTCGAGAGTCGCCATCGCAGATCCAGTGAAAATCCTGGTCGTCGGCGCTGCCGTCAATCGCGGGCAATTGGTCGATCACGCTGTGCCGCAGCTCGGCGGCACGATGCGCTGGCTCGACCAGCGCCCGGAGATAGACGCCAAGCCACGGCTCCGGCTGACCGAGTATCAAGGGGCGAGAGAAGCCGGAAAATGTTTGCTCGCGCATCCGCTCGGCGCGAATCAGCATGCGCAGCATCTGCGCGGTCATGACGAACTCTTTGTCCAGCAAGGCGAGTGTTTGCAGTTGCTGAAGCGCGTGCTCGTAGTCGCCGCGCAGTGCCATGAGGCTGACCAAGGCAAAGCGGTGGGTAGTGGTTTGCGGCTGATCGCGAATGCTTTCCTTGACGCGATCGAGTTGGCGATCCAGGGGTTCGGCGAGCAGGTTCATGGGAACCATTGTTCCTCTGAGATAGTGGTGACGAGCGGGGACACACCAGGCTGAAGGCGACGACGAACGCCTCCGCCCAAACCGTTGCTGTGGGAAAGCCGGCTAACCGGTTAGGTCTTGTTCTGCTTGACGTCCCAATTGCCGGTAGTCGCGGCGCCCATGCTGCCGTCGGAGTTCTGCTCCTTGACCTCGACCTTGATCTTGGCATAGGAGATACCGACCTCTTCAACCACGCGCGGCGAGTTGGTGGCGCCGACCGGGCGAACGTGCGTGACCAGGACATCGGTCAAGGTGACCTTCATGTATTCCTGCGAACCGTCGCCGACTTTGCAGCAGGAGAGTTCGACATTGCCGATATGCTTGCCGCTTGCGCAGTACTGCATCAGATTCGGCGTTGACTTGTCGACGTAGTGCGTGAAGAAGAGCTCGGAGAAGTTGGCCTTGCCGACCCCGCCGCCGCCACCGGTGTGCATCGAGGAAGATTGCGAAACCGCATAGCCCCAGGAAAGAACGTCGACTTGGCCGCTATGCTTGGAATCCTTCGATTCGCCGGAAATTCCGTCGATCTTGATGAAAAAGTCCTGCAACGAGTCTTTCGGTGCGCTGTCGACAGTTACCGAAGGGGAGTTAAGGATGCTGCCGAAACCGAGTGTGGCCATGGACTACTCCTATTTTTGAGTGAGGGAGGAGGGTTTAGGATTAGGGAAACGCTGAATAAGTGTCGAACGCTGTGAACGATTTCTGCGTCATGAAGTCAGACGAAGAACTCGAATCACAAGGGATAGGACGATGAAGCAGATGACGCTGGCGGCGACAAAAGGATTCGAGAAGCACGGACGTTCGACGCGCAAGGCGGAATTT
>PMIH01000022.1 GCA_003158255.1 Rhodocyclaceae bacterium | reverse complement strand
CGGCCCAGTTGCCGCTGGTATCCGAGAATGGAGCTGCCAGATAGCGCGCAAGTGTAAAACCGCGGTTGTAATTGCCCGCTGTGACAATCTTGCCGTCGGCGGGCTGGATGGCGACGGAATAAGCCTGATCTCCAGTCACGCTGGTGATGACCGTACCGGGTTGACTGCCGGTAGGATTGAACGTGCTATCGAGGCTACCGTTCGTGTTGTAGCGAACCAGAGCGCTGGAATTACCAAGGCCGTAGGTGTCGAAACCGGTAGCGACGATCTTGCCGTCGGCCTGGATGGCCATGGACATGATTTTGTAGCTTGATGCACCAAAGGCGGTGGTGACCGTACCGGGCAGACTGCCGGCGGGATTGAAGGTCGTATCAAGGCTGCCGTTCGTGTTGTAGCGGGCCAAAGCAAAGATACATGACCCCCAGTAGTCGCACTTCCCTCCGGCGGCGACGATCTTGCCGTCGGCCGGTTGAATGGCCACGGACATGAGCTCAGCATCGGTATAGTGTGGTCCGAGGGCGGTCGTAACCGTCCCGGGTGGTGTGCCGGCAGGGTTGAAGGTGGTATCGAGGCTGCCATTCGTGCTGTAGCGGGCCAGCGCCATTCCTTGCTGAACTTGGCCATAGGTGTTTATCGAGGTAGCGACTCCCGCTGCGACAATCTTGCCGTCGGCCGGCTGGATGGCGATGGAATTGATTACCGCTCCGCCGTGGCTAAAGGCCGTGCTGGCCATGCCGGGCAAAGTCCCGGATGTCCCGGGGAGTGTTCCGCTGGGGTTGAAGGTGGTATCGAGGCTACCGTTCGTGTTGTATCGGGCCAGGGCAAATACAGATATGCCGGTGTAGCTGTTGCTGTTATTTCCGCCAGCCACGATCTTGCCATCGGCCTGAATGGCCAGGGAGTTGATCGCAAGCCGATTTTCTCCAAGGGTGGGCGTGATGTAAGTTGCCACCGTCCCGGGCGCCCCAGTTGCACCCCCCGGCCACGAACCGGTGGGGTTGAAGGTGTGATCGAGGCCGCCGTTCGAGTTGTAGCGGGCCACGGTAAACCAGGTATTCCCTGGGTCCATGGCGAAAGTTGGATTGTAGCTATACCCTGCGGCCACGATTTTGCCGTCGGCGGGCTGGATGATCACCGCGTGAGCGCTATCAGTACCTCCCGTTCCGAGCGCGGTGGTGAGCGTACCGGCAGGACTGCCGGAAGGGTTGAAGGTGGTATCGAGATCGCCCGGCGCCGCGTTTGCCACGGAGCTGAATCCGCCGGCGACGAACACCATCGCCACAAGGGTAGAAGAGCGCATGAAAAAACCTCCAGGCAGAAAGTCTCGCAATCCGGCGCAAAGCCGATCGGCCAAATCGTTCGGCCGACGATGCGCGGATGCCGATTGGCTATCCTGGCGGCAACAGATGAAACGGGTATCACGAAATATCGCGAAATATCGCGAAATGTCGCCCCAGCGACACTACGTGATCGCCTTCGGAGCCGCTAAGCCGGTAATCCCATGGATTCGATAACGGATCGTACGGCGGGCGCCTTGCGAACCGCATCAAGCGAAGGATCTACCGCCGCGACGGTGCACGATATCTCGTGAGCCGCGGCCGCATGTGCGAGCGATTCGCCTGCCGCCTTCGCATCACCCATGAATCCATCAATCATCGTTGCGTAATACCAACGACCATGGCCCTGTTGCGCACAGTGCTCAATGACATCGCAATAACTACGCGCCAGATCGAGTTGATTCTCCAAGGCCGCAAGGCAGCCTTGGTTGAGGTCACGAAACTGTCCCGCCACGGATGCCGGCTGCGCGGCAATGTAGGTGCGCGCGCGCAAAGTGTCGTGCTGATAAAAAGCCGTCATTACGCGCATTACATGAGCAAAGACGTTCTGCGGATTCTCTCTCAGCATGTCGTCGAAGCCTGCGTAGGCACCGTCGTAATCGCGCCGCCACAGCTTGTTGCGGGTGTCGTTGAGCGTCACATCAACGGAACGATCAAGGTGATGGGCCGGCTCGAACACGCTGGCTGCGTCGTCGTGGCGACGCTGGATGGAGAGAGTGTTGGCCAGGCGTCCCCGCAAGGCAACGGACGATGGCATTACCTTCAACGCCTTGGTCAATCGACTTTCCGCACGAATCCAATCGAAATCGTACATGCTGGCAATCCCCGCATCGAGGAGCGATGTGGAGATCAAGGTGGGTGCCTGGCGCAAACAGACTTCGCCCAGCGCGCGCACCGTTTGAACCACTTCGGGATCACGGCGCACATGATAATTGTCGGCTTGCAGCAGCGTAATTCCGCGCATGGCGGTGGCGGGCATGAATGTCGGAGCAATCACGAGCGCTTCATCCAGTCGTGTCAACGCCTTGGTTAGAGACTGCATCGAGCCTTCGGCAAAACCGCGCAGAGCGTCGAGATAGCAGAGAAATGCCGCCGGGTCGATTTCCTGGGTCCACATCGGCTCCGTCAGATCACCGGCCATGACGAGAGACAAATGGCCAGCCACGACCTCCGCGATCTGGGCCTGCAACAGGAGCACCTCCCGGCCGGCACAGCCAAAACGATCGCAAAACAGAACGCGATCGGCTTGTGCATCGACCAAACGAACGTCCACTCGCCAGCGCTCGCCCGCGGCAAGCACGCTGCCTTCAATGAGATAGCGCACGCCCAGTTTCCGTGACAATGGGGCCGCCGCCATTGGCTTGTCACGGTAGGTCTTGGCCGTGGTCCAGGACACAATCCGCATGGATGACAATTGCGTGCATGCCAAACGGCCAATCAATTCTTCGGCCAAACCATCGGCGACAAATTGAAGCGAAGTATCAAGGCTGTTGCAGTCAAACGGCAAGACCAGTAAGGCCGGCGCTCGCGGATCATCGGGCGATGGGGGTTCCTCGGGAACCATACTTGGTTTCTTGCCCGCGAGCCATCCGTCAAGTTCGTCCGAGTACGCGAACAAACTGTGGCCTAGACTTCCTGGAATGCGATGTACCGGCAAACTGCAGTCGCGTTCCCACGTTTGGGCCGTACGCACGGTGCGACCAAGATAGCGGCTGATGGCTTTCCATCCATCAATTCGCTGTGGCATTTCTTGCTTCCTCCGGACCCAGTTCTCCGCGTCGCTCTGGTTGCGCAATTCTTCGCAATATTTCGTGCGGCCAACCAGATAACTCAAACCTATGATGCCAACGATGGTACGCCTGTTTCGATGAGCGTTCGCGACGGCGTAAATTTCCTTGAGAAGTTTGCCGTGCGACTGAAGCCATAGACGTACTCAACGACGACAGCGGAGGAATTCATGTACGCAACCAAAGTGTCCGTCCGGCAGTTCTTGCTTTGCCTGCTGCTGTTCTGTGTTGCCGCGTTTGCTCAGGCGGCAGTGCCGAAGGTCGCAGCAGGCGGCTTCCACAGCCTGATGCTCAAGGCCGATGGCACGCTCTGGGCGTGGGGCTATAACGAAAATGGGGAACTGGGCGATGGCACGACCACCTTGAAGCCAAGGGCGCAACGCGTTCCCGGCATTGCCGGGATATCCGCTGTGGCCGCTGGCCAATTCCATAGTCTCGCTGTCAAGAACAATGGCACGGTCTGGGCATGGGGCTATAACGATTTTGGCCAACTGGGCGACGGCAGCATGATGGATCGGCATAGCCCAGTTCAGGTATCAGGTCTAACTGGTGTCGTGGCCGTGGCATCTGGCTGGTTGTTCAGCTTGGCCCTGAAGAGCAACGGTAGCGTCTGGGCATGGGGCGACAACGCGTATGGCGCTCTGGGCGACGGCACCACGACCACCCGTTCCAGCCCGGTGCAGGTGTCAGGTCTGAGCGGTGTCGTGGCCATAGCAGCAGGCTACGATCACAGTCTGGCGCTCAAGAGCGACAGCACCGTATGGGCATGGGGCGACAACGAGTCTTGCGACCTAGGCGACGGTACCGCGACCACCCGTTCCAGCCCGGTGCAGGTGTCAGGTCTGAGCGGTGCTGTAGCCGTGGCAGCTGGCGAGTATCACAGTCTGGCGCTCAAGAGCGACGGCACCGTCTGGGCATGGGGCAAGAACTACAATGGCCAACTGGGCGATGGCAGCACGACCAACCACTCGACTCCGGTTGCCGCGTCGGGTTTGACCGGCGTCGTGGCAGTGACAGCTGGCGGAGATTGCAGTCTGGCGATCAAGAGCGATGGTACCGTCTGGGCCTGGGGCGTCAACAACTATGGCCAATTGGGCGACGGCGGTGCTACTGACCAGCACAGTCCGGTGCCCACCGCCGGCTTGGTCGGCGCCATCGCGGCTGGTCCAACCTTTAGTGTGGCGTCGAAGAACAACGGCGCGGTTTGGGCGTGGGGCTCCAACAACATTGGCCAACTGGGGGACGGCAGCACGACCGATCGGTCCAGCCCGGTCGCGGTCTCGGGTCTCGCCCGCGTCTCGGCCGTTGCGGCGGGCGCACTGCATGGCTTGGCGCTCAAGTATGACGGTACCGTCCGAGCATGGGGCAACAACGGCGACGGAGAACTGGGCGACGGCACCACAACCCACCGATCCACTCCGGTCGCCGTATCAGGGTTGACCGGCGTCGTGGCCGTGGCGGNNGGCACGGTCTGGGCCTGGGGCTATAACGGTTTTGGCCAGCTGGGCGACAGCACGACAACCGTTCGATACAGCCCGGTGCAGGTATCGGGTTTGACCGGCGTCGTGGCCGTGGCCGCTGGTGGAAATCACAGTCTGGCGCTCAAGAGCAACGGTACCGTTTGGGCCTGGGGCTTCAATTATTTGGGCGAACTGGGCGACGGCACGACAACCAACCGTTTCAGCCCGGTTCAGGTCTCGGGACTGACCGACGTGGTAGCGGTTGCGGCGGGGCTGTCTCACGGTCTGGCGCTCAAGAGCGACGGCA
>PMIH01000291.1:2266-3835 GCA_003158255.1 Rhodocyclaceae bacterium | reverse complement strand
TTCGTGAAACTTGTCGATGCCGCGCAGGGTTGCCATCACCCGCCGTTGCACGTCCTCGCAGTAGCCGTACAGCAGCTTGTCTTTGGAGGGAAAGTAGTTGTAGATCGTGGCATCGCCGACCTTGGCGCGCTGGGCAATCTCGCGCATGGAGGCCGACTTGAAGCCTTTTTCGGTGATCACATCCACGGCGGCTTCGAGTATCCGTGCCCGCGTCTGGACCTTTTCCTGCTCGCTGATCTTCACGCTCAACTCCTTAATGTGAAATATCAGTTCATAGTATAGCCATATTGAGCATCTTTTTGGATAGTCATTTCACAATAAAACCAAACGCGGCTTTCTGCTGCCGCGCCGGGCTCCCGACACAATTGGTGTCATTTAGCGCAATTCAGCCTTGCGCAGACGGATCAGACGAAACCAGCCGCCCGCCAGCGCTGGTTCGTCGTGGTGGCGATCAACGCCGGGCGCCGCGGCAAGAACCTCCTCGAAGACAACGTCGAGCCGCGTCGCGACATGGCGCGTAAGGGAGTTAATCGCCCGTTTCCACAACGCGCGCTCGCCGGGCTTGAGGAACTTGTCGAACACGAGGATGAGCCCGCCGGGTTTCAGCACGCGCGCCGCTTCGGCCAGACAGGCTTTCGGTTCGGGCACTACGGCGAGGATCAGGTGCAGCACGACGGCATCGAAGCGGTTGTCCGCAAACGGCAGGCGCTGCACGTCGCCCTGCACGAGCCGGATATGCTCGCCGTCAAGCCGACGCTTCGCCTTGGCCAGCATGGCGCGGGTGACATCGATGCCGACGTAGCGGTGCTGCGACGGCAGATGCGGAATATCGAGGCCGGTGCCGATGCCGGCGATCAGCACTTCGCCCGGAACATGATCGATCAGCGCTGCGAGGCTGCGGCCGCGCGCGGCGTGCGTTGCCGCGGTAAGGAAAGCGTCGTAGAAGGGCGCGATCAGCGCGTACGAATGTTTGAGGCTCAATGCAGCGAGTCAGTGCAGGGTTCTGGGCATGGACAGCACGAACTCGGGGATGGTCGCGTCGAACTGGGTGCCATCCTCCGCCACCATCTGGTAGGTGCCCTTCATGGTGCCGACCGGAGTTTCGAGCGCGCTGCCGCTGGCATACTCGAACTTCTCGCCGGGTTGCAGCAACGGCTGGTTGCCGACGACGCCCAGGCCGCGCACCTCCTGGACGTTACCGTCAGCATCGGTGATCAGCCAGTGGCGTGAGATCAGTTGCGCCGCTACGGTGCCAATATTGGTAATGGTAATGGCATACGAAAACACGTAGCGATCGGACTCTGGATCCGACTGCTCGGGCAGGTAGCGCGTCACCACGTCGACGCGAATATCGTATCTATTTGCTTCGCTCATCTCTGTCAGTCGCCTTATGGGAGCCATCAGAAAATATTAGCCGGCCTGATCGGTCATGGCTGAGGCGGCCCCGCTAGAATCGAGCCAATTCTAATTGAGGAGACTCCCCATGGCCTATCGCATCGCGCCGTCCATCCTATCCGCCAACTTCGCCAAGCTCGGCGAGGAAGTCGATAACGTACTCGCTTCCGGCGC
>PMIH01000291.1:0-2260 GCA_003158255.1 Rhodocyclaceae bacterium | reverse complement strand
CATCACCTTCCACCCGGAAGCCTCGGAACACGTCGACCGCACCATCGGCCTGATCAAGGAATGCGGTTGCAAGGCCGGCCTGGTGCTCAATCCGGCCACGCCGCTCGATGTTCTCGAATACACGCTCGACAAGCTCGACATGGTGCTGCTGATGTCAGTGAACCCCGGCTTCGGCGGCCAGAAGTTCATCCCCTACGTGCTCGACAAGGCGCGCAAGGTGCGCAAGATGATCGACGACCGTGGTCTCAAGGTCAGCCTGGAAATCGATGGTGGCGTCGGCCCGGCCAACATTGCCGAAGTCGCCCGCGCGGGCGTCGACACTTTCGTCGCCGGCTCGGCCGTGTTCGGTGCCGGCAAGGACACCGATCCGCAGCGCTACAACAGCATCATCGCCGCCCTGCGCGCGGAGCTCGCCAAGGTCTGATGTTTTCGGCCAAAGCCGTCCTGTTCGACCTGGATGGCACGCTGCTCGACACCGTGCTCGACCTGCATGCCGCCGCCAACGGCATGCTGCGCGATCTCGGCCGACCTGAAGTCGTTATCGAAGACATCCGCGCTTACGTCGGTCGCGGCATTCCGAATCTGGTCAAGCGCATCCTGGCCGGCAATCTCGAAGCGGCGGACGATCCGGCACCGCCACCGGACGCAGCGCTGGCGAGCTTCAAGCGCCACTACGCCGTAGTGAATGGCCTCGCATCCAAGCCGTTCCCCGGCGTCATGGACGGTCTAAAGGCATTGAAGGCGATGGGGCTGCCGCTCGGCATCATCACCAACAAGGCAGTGGCTTTCACCGGCCCGCTGCTCGAACGCACCGGCCTCGCGTCCTTCATGTCGGTCGCGGTGAGCGGCGACCAATTACCGCGCGCCAAACCCGATCCCATGCCTGTCATCTGGGCCTGCGGCAGGCTCGGCGTATCGCCAGCCGATACCGTGCTGATCGGCGATTCGATCAATGACTTCAAGGCGGGGCGCGCCGCTGGCTGCAAGGTCTTCCTCGTCCCGTACGGCTACAACGAAGGCCAGGACGTGCGCGGGCTCGAATGCGATGCTATAGTCGCCACCATCCAAGCCGCCGCAAACCTTATCACCACAGCATGAACGCGCTCTCCACATCGAAAGTCACCAAAGCCCATTGGGCAGAGGCCTGGCCCTGGCGGCCCTGGCGCTGATCCCTGCCGCCCCCGCGCTGGCGCCGTCTTATCGGCGTACCGCCAGCGCTGACTTTCGTAAGCTGTAATGTAGTGGAGCCATCATGACCGAATCTGCGCTTTCCGAGTCCCATTTCAACCGGCTGGCCGCCGAAGGCTACAACCGGATCCCCGTTACCCTCCAGACTTTCGCCGACTTCGACACGCCGCTGTCGATCTATCTGAAACTGGCCGGCGGCCCCTACTCCTACCTGCTCGAATCGGTGCAAGGCGGCGAACGCTTTGGCCGCTATTCCTTCATTGGCATCGCCTCGACCACGCGCATCGCCGTGGTCGATTCCAGCATCATGCTGCTGTCGGGCAACCGCGTCGCCGAGCGGCGCGACCACACCAACCCGATGTCCTTCGTCTCCGAGTTCATGGCGCGCTTCAAGGTGCCGGACCTTCCCGGCCTGCCGCGCTTCACGGGCGGGCTGGTCGGCTACTTCGGCTACGACACTGTGCGTGCCATCGAGCCGAAGCTGGCGGAAACAAAGAAACCCGACCCGATCGGCACGCCCGACATCCTGCTGCTGCTCTCCGAAGAAATCGCCATCGTCGACAACCTGTCGGGAAAGCTGACGCTGGTGGTCTATGCCGAACCCGGCTTCCCCGGTGCCTGGAAGCGCGCGCAATTGCGGCTGAAGGAACTGCTCGCCAAGTTGCGCGAACCGGTGACACTTCCCGAGAACACGGTGGTGGAGAACGCCCCCGCCGAATCGGAATTCGGTGAGGAGGCATTCAAGGCAGCCGTCGTCAAGGCCAAGCAATACATCACGGAGGGCGACGTGATGCAGGTGGTGCTATCGCAGCGCATGAGCAAGCCTTTCGGCGCCTCGCCGCTGGCACTCTATCGCGCGCTGCGGTCACTGAATCCGTCGCCTTACATGTTCTATTTCGACTTCGAGGACTTCCATGTCGTCGGCGCTTCGCCGGAGATTCTGGTCCGCCTCGAAGACGGCACGGTCACGGGCAGGCCGATCGCCGGCACGCGCAGGCGCGGCTCCACGCCGGCCGAAGATGAAGCACTGGCCACCGAACTGCTTGCTGACGAGAAGGAGCGTGCCGAGCAC
>PMIH01000110.1 GCA_003158255.1 Rhodocyclaceae bacterium | reverse complement strand
TCGGTGATCCTGCAAGACCCGATGATGACATTGCGAGTGCTCGCCTACATCGAGAGCCATCGGCGCAAGAGCCAGACTGCCGACATTACGACGATCGAACGCGCGCTGATGATGATCGGCATCGAACCGTTCTTTCGTGAGTTTCAGAATTTGCCGCTGATCGAGGAAAGCCTGAAACCCTATCCCAAGGCGCTGCTCGGCCTGCTCAAAGTAATCGCCCGAGCCAGACACGCTTCGCGCTGGGCTCGCGAATGGGCCCTCGTTCGACATGACCTGGACCTTGACGAAATCACCGTTGCGACATTGCTCTACGATGTTGCCGAGGTACTGATGTGGTCCTTTGCCCCGCAGCTTGCGCTTCAAGTCCGGGACATGCAGGTGAGCGACAGGACACTACGCAGCGTTGTTGCGCAGGAAATGGTCTACAAGGTCAACCTGCCTGAATTGCAGTTGGAGTTGGCACAAATTTGGCACCTGCCAGAGTTGCTGTCCACGCTGATGGATCGCAACAATGCCGAAAATCCACGGGTACGAAATGTCACGCTCGCCGTTGATCTTGCCCGACATTCGGCTAACGGCTGGGACGATGCGGCGCTGCCTGACGACTATTCGGCGATCGAAGATCTGCTTCATGTCAGCCACGAAACGCTGATGCAGAAACTGGGCCTCGAAACATCGGGACCGACGACCGACAGCGCGCCGGAGAACGGCTAGAATAGCGCGCCATCGCCCCGGTAGCTCAGTGGATAGAGCAACCCCCTCCTAAGGGGTAGGTCGGACGTTCGATTCGTCTCCGGGGCGCCAAGGGCCCGGCCACAGGCTACTTGACGCGGGTCAGATGCGGGCGTCCCGCTGCCGGAGGTGGATTGGGGTCGTCGGGATGATCCGCCATATCGGCTTCAACCGAAGTCACCTGCGCATGTTCTTCGGCAGCAACCGGCGAAGGCATCACCTCAAAGGCCATGCCCTGACCGTTTTCCTTGGCATAAATTGCCGCAACCGAATCGAGCGGAACGACGACGGGGAAAGCGACGCCGTTGAAGCGTGCCTGAAAGGTTATTTCGTCGTTGCCAAGAAGCAACTGGCTGGTGGCTTCCGGCCCGACGTTGAGAACGATCTGCCCATCTTTGACGAACTCGCGCGGAACACGAGCACGTGGGCCGACCGTGACGGTGACGTAGGGCGTGAAACCCTGATCGACGCACCATTCAAAGATCGCGCGCACAAAGTAGGGCTTGGTGGAGACCATGGGATACCGCTGTCCTCGGGTGACGCGCGCCAGCGACGCAACGTCAGCGACGCATCACCTTTTCTGAGGGAGTCAGCGCATCGATGAAGCCTTGGCGCGAGAAGATCCGCTCGGCATACTTCATCAGTGGCGCCGCCGCCTTCGGCAGCTCAATGCCATAGTGATCAAGACGCCAGAGCAGTGGCGCGATGGCAACATCGAGCATGGAGAAGTCGTCGCCCAGCATGTGCTTCTGCTTGCCGAACATCGGCGCCAGTTCGGTGAGGCGATCGCGCACGTGTGCGCGCGACTTATCCGCCGCCTTGGCGTTCTTCTCGAGAGGATCGATGTAGCTGAACAACTCGTGTTCCATGGTGAACAGGAGTTGTCGCGCGCGGGCCCGCGTCTGCGGATCCGGCGGCATCAGTTGCGGATGCGGGAAACGCTCATCGATGTACTCGTTGATGATGTTCGCCTCGTAGAGCACCAGATCGCGATCAACCAAAACCGGAACCCGGTTGTATGGATTGATCACGGCGATGTCTTCCGGCTTGTTGAACAAATCGACGTCGATCACCTGGAAATCCATCTGCTTTTCGTACAAGACGATCCGGCAGCGATGGCTGAACGGGCAGGTGGTACCCGAGTACAGGTTCATCATGGCACTCGTACCCCAGGAGTAATCGGCATCACGCACCACTTTGCGGACGAGTGGTGCGCTCATTTCTCGATGCCCCATATGCAACATTTGTGTTGGCAAGATTAGTGAATGTCTTTCCAGAATTCACGCTTGAGCGCATAGGAAAGAACAAATAGAAGGGCCAAGGCGATCAGGACTGCAACGCCGAGGTTCTTGCGAAACTCGCCAACGGGTTCCCCCATGTATTTCAGGAACCCAACCAGATCAGCGACCATCGCATCGTACTCTTCCGGCTTGAGCTTGCCCGGTTTTGCCAACTTGAGGTGATGGTCCTCGCCCATCACCTGCTCACCCTGTAGCGCCCACAATGCGTGGGGCATACCGACGTTCGCGAACACGAGGTTGTTCCAGCCGGTGGGACGGCTATCGTCGCGATAAAAGGTACGCAGGTAAGTGTAAAGCCAGTCCGAACCGGAGCCGAACTCGGAAGCACGCGCACGGGCGATTACAGTCAGGTCGGGCGGCGCGGCGCCGAACCATTGCTTGGCCTCGGCACGCTGCATCGAGATTCTCATCGGCTCACCCACCTTGTCGGCGGTAAAGAGCAGATTGGTCCTGATCTGGTCTTCCGTCAGACCGATATCCCGCAGGCGGTTGTAGCGCATGTAGGAAGCGGAATGGCAGCTAAGGCAGTAATTGACGAATACCTTGGCGCCGTTTTGCAGCGCAGCCGTGTCGCCCGCCCGATCAGGCGCCTTGTCCAAGTGCAGTTCTGCACCGGCGGCAAATGCCAGCACCGGAGCGATCAGCAAAGAGATGAGCAGCTTTTTCATTTGAACGTCACCCTATCCGGTTCGGGTTGGCACTTGTCGATCTTGGACCACACAGGCATGGTAAGGAAGAATGCGAAGTAGATCACGGTGCATATCTGCGACACCAAGGTACGACCTGGCGTTGGCGCCAGAACGCCCAGATAGCCCAGAATGAAGAAGCAGATCACCCAGATCGCGAGGAAGCCCTTGAAGATCGGACCGCGGTAGCGGATCGACTTCGCCGGACTGCGATCGAGCCAGGGCAGGAAGAAGAAGATCATCACGCCAGCGCCCATGGCCATCACGCCCCAGAACTTGGCGTCGACACCGAACAGCGGATACGTCACGGCACGCAGCAGCGAGTAGTACGGCGTGAAGTACCAGACCGGGGCGATATGCGGCGGCGTCACCATCGGATCGGCCGGAATGAAGTTGTTGTATTCGAGGAAGTAACCGCCCCCTTCAGGCATGAAGAAGAGGATCACCGAGAACACCATCAGGAACACAACCACGCCGACAATGTCCTTGACCGTGTAGTACGGGTGGAAAGGAATGCCGTCGAGTGGGATGCCGTGCTCGTCCTTCTTCTTCTTGATCTCGACACCATCCGGGTTATTGGAGCCAACTTCGTGCAGCGCCAGGACATGCGCGACGACCAGGCCCAGCAACACCAGCGGAATGGCGATGACGTGGAACGAGAACATGCGGTTCAGGGTGGAGTCGCCGATGACGAAGTCGCCGCGAATCCAGGTGGCGAGATCATTGCCGACCAGCGGGATGGCGGAGAACAGGTTCAGGATGACCTGGGCGCCCCAGTAGGACATCTGCCCCCACGGCAACAGGTAGCCGGCGAAGGCTTCGGCCATCAGCGCCAGGAAGATCATGACGCCGAAGACCCAGATCAGTTCGCGCGGCTTGCGGTAGGAACCATAGAGCATGCCGCGGAACATGTGCAGATAGACGACGATGAAGAAGGCCGAGGCACCTGTGGAATGCATGTAGCGGATCAGCCAGCCCCACGGCACGTCGCGCATGATGTACTCGACGCTGGCGAAGGCGACCGGAACGCCGGAGGCATTCAGCGAGGCATCCGGCTTGTAGTGCATGACCAGGAAGATGCCGGTGACGATCTGGAGCACCAGCACCAGCAGCGCCAGAGAGCCGAAGAAGTACCAGAAGTTGAAATTCTTTGGCGCGTAGTATTCCGAAAGATGCGCTTTCCACATCGACGTCATCGGGAACCGGGCATCAACCCATTCCGTCACGTTGCCGAGCAGCGTGCCGTCGGACTTGAACTTTTCGTAGTTGCTGTCGGCCATGCCTTACGCTCCCTTGCTGTCTTCGCCGATGACGATCCTGGCGTCGCTGAGATACTTGTACGGAGGAACTTCCAGGTTGGTCGGCGCGGGCTTGCTCTTGTAGACGCGCCCCGCCAGATCGAATGTGGAGCCATGGCAGGGGCAGAGGAAACCGCCGGCCCAGTCGGCATCGACACCCGACTCGGCACCGGTCTTGAATTTTTCGCTCGGCGAGCAACCCAGATGCGTGCAAATGCCGACGGCGACCATGATCTCCGGCTTGATGGAGCGATACGCGTTCTTGCAGTACTCGGGCTGCATATCCTTGCCTGACTGGGGATCGACCAGCTTGTCGTCCAGCTTGGCGAGACCGTCGAGCATTTCCTTGGTCCGGTGGATAATCCATACGGGCTTGCCGCGCCATTCGACCGTCATCATTTCGCCGGGTGCCAGCTTGCTGATATCGGCCTCGACCGGCGCACCGGCGGACTTGGCACGCTCGGAAGGAAGCAGGCTGGCGACAAACGGCACGACAGCGACGACACCCGCAGCACCACCGGCAGCCGCTGTGGCTACCAGCAGACGACGGCGCCCGCAATCCACTTTTTCGTCACAACTCATGGTGTTATCCCTGAATATGGAGAAGACAATCCCGTAAAGCCGCAGGATTATACCGAACTTGGGAGGCCGATTAAAGCCCGGATCAGCGAAAACTTATGGACATTACGCACCAACTCGGTGCATCCATACCATGTCAGTAGTCGCGACGTTCCATCAGGGCCTGCGCGACGGTTGCAGCGTCGGAGTATTCAAGTTCACCACCGACCGGCAGCCCGCGGGCGATGCGGCTGACTTTCAGCCCGCGCGCATGCAGCATCGCGCCAATGTAGTGGGCAGTGGCCTCACCCTCGTTGGTGAAATTGGTGGCCAGCACCACTTCCTTCACGACACCATCGGTCGCTCGCGCCAACACCCGGTCGAAGGCCAGTTCCTTGGGGCCGATGCCGTCAAGCGGACTCATTCGGCCCATGAGCACGTAATAGAGCCCGTTGTAGGCGTGAGTCTGCTCCATGGTATTGAGATCGACGGGCATCTCGACCACGCACAGCAATGACGGATCGCGTCGCGCCGAACGACAGCGGTCGCAGACTTCGTCTTCGGTGAACGTATTGCAGCGGTCGCAGTGGCGCAGGGTCTTCAGGGCGTGGTCGAGCGCCGCCGAAAGCCGCTCGGCCCCACGGGGATCGCGCTGTAGCAGGTGGTAAGCCATGCGCTGGGCCGACTTGGGACCGACGCCGGGCAGACAGCGCAACGCCTCGATCAACTCGTCGAGGCTGGAGGGTGACGACATCGCTCGCTCAGAACGGCAGCTTCATGCCGGGCGGCAGATTCAGCCCCGAGGTGAATCCGCCCATTTTCTCCTGCGACGTCTGCTCGGCGCGGCGGTTGGCGTCGTTCAACGCCGCGGCGATCAGGTCTTCGAGCATTTCTTTGTCGTCCATCACCGAGGCGTCGATGGTGACGCGCTTGACGTCGTGTTTGCACGTCATCACCACCTTGACCATGCCGGCGCCGGCCTGCCCTTCGACTTCCACATTGGCCAATTCCTCCTGCGCCTTCAGCATATTCTGCTGCATCTGCTGGGCCTGCTTCATCAGGTTGGCCATGCCGCCCTTATTGAACATCTTGCTCACTCCTCATACGGGTTTGATCGTCGATTCATCAATGCTGGCGTCGAAGATATCCATGACATCACGGACAAACGGGTCGCCCTCGATGGCGGCAACTGCTTTTTCCTGACGCTCGCGCTTTTCGTTGCGATTGCGCTCTGCCGGGGTTTCGCCCGCCGGCTCGGACAACTCGATAGTCAGCCGTACCGGGCGTCCCAAACTGGCCTGGAGCGCCTCCAGAAGCTTGTCCTGGGGCACTTTCGTATTCAGCAGCGATTTGTGCGCTGGCGGCAGGTGCAGGATGATCTGGCTCGCGTCCATCCGCGCCAGCTCGCAATGTTGCGCCAGTTGCCGCGGCAAACCGGACAAAGGCAGGCGGGCCACCAGCGCGTGCCAATCGCTTTCGTCGACCGGTGTGTTTGCTGCGGCTTCGAAAGTCAGTCGTGGTGGTACGCCGCGCGAGGCGGGCTGCGCCGGCACCGAACCGGCCGTAGCGGCGGCTGGCGCCTTGGTAACGGTGGCCGACAGCGGCGCACCGGCCTCCGGACGAAAAGCGAACAACCGCAGCAAGGTCATGGCGAATCCGGCGTATTCGTCCGGTGCCAGGCCCATGTCGTCGCGACCGTGGATCGCAATCTGGTAGCAGAGTTGCAGAAATTCGGCATCGAAGGCTGCCGCGTACGGTCCCAGCCGGATCCGCTCGGCGTCGTCGGCGAGCGCCTGCGGCGCCATCTGTACCAGCGCGATGCGGTGAAACAGTGTCGCCAGTTCCTGCAATCCCGAGTCGAAGGACAGGCTGCGCTCGTCCATCGCATCGGCGACAGCCAACATGGCCTGGACATCGCCGGCCTTGAGGCCATCGAGAATCGCAAACAGGTAATCGTCGCCGACGGTGCCGAGCATGTCGCGCACGCCAGCCTCCTCCACCTTGCCGGCGCCGTGCGCGATGGCCTGGTCAAGCAGACTCAGCGCATCGCGCATGCTGCCGGCCGCGGCTTTCGCCAGATGGCGCAGGGCCGCCGGCTCAAACGGGACGCCCTCCGCACCGAGCACATGACTCAGGTGGTCGACGATATGTCCCGGCGGCATCTGCTTCAGGTTGAACTGCAGACAGCGGCTCAACACAGTCACCGGAATCTTCTGCGGGTCGGTGGTAGCGAGAATGAACTTGACGTGCTCCGGCGGCTCTTCCAGCGTCTTCAACATGGCGTTGAAGGCGTGGCCGGAGAGCTGGTGCACTTCGTCGATTACGTAGACCTTGAAGCGGCCGCGTGTCGGCGCGTAAGTCGCCTTCTCCAGCAGGCTCGTCATGTCCTCGACGCCGCGGTTGGACGCCGCGTCTAGCTCGATGTAGTCGACAAAGCGGCCACTATCGATTTCGGTACACGAGGAGCAAGTGCCGCAGGGCGTCGCCGTAATGCCGGTCTCGCAATTCAACGCCTTGGCGACGATGCGTGCCAGCGTGGTCTTGCCGACGCCGCGCGTGCCGGTAAACAGGTACGCATGGTGGAGACGTTGCTGTTCGAGGGCATGCGTCAGTGCCCGGACGACGTGCTCCTGCCCCACCAGCGTAGCAAAGGACTTCGGGCGCCACTTGCGGGCGAGGACTTGATAACTCATGGCCGGATTCTACCAAAGCAAACGGGGCGCCCCCGGTACGACGGCGCCCCGTTGTCGAGCCGGCGGCAAACGATCAGTTCGTGGCCGGGGAAACCGGTGCTGCACCTCGTCCTGGCCGGCCACCTTGGCCCATCATGTGTCCCTTGTGGCCCATCGGCCCGCCATGTCCCATTTGCGCGGCATGAATGTCCGCAACCCGCTTCTGGTCAGGCGACAGCGCATCGTAGAGCGGCCTGAAGGACGCATTCACCGATTCCATTGCCGCCACGCGCTCCTTCATGATCTCGGTGCGCTTCGTCATGCGATCCGGCGCGGAGAGGCTGAGATCCTGCGAATTGTCGCGCATGGCCTGGAAGCCCTTGCCCGCTTCGGCCTTGACCTTGTCGGCAAACGCTTGCCAGAGCGGCTCTTGCGCTGCCGTCAGCTTCAGTTCGGCCTTGAAACGCGCCAAGTGCTTATCCGCGCGTGCGGCGGGATCGAAGTGGCCGCCCATCATGCTCATTTTGCCATCGCAATCCCCCGCTCTGCTCTGGCCGGGCTGGGCGATCGCCAGCGAGCCGGCACCCAAGATGCCTGCGGCGACGATGGCGGCGAAAATCTTCTTGCTGGATTCCATTTGCTTCTCCTGTAGATGCCTGGTTGGCAGACTCATTTCAGCGCCCCGGCGTAACGGACTTGTGTCCGGCCGCCACCGATTTGTAAGGGAATGTTGCGCGAGAAGAAGGGGGGGTGGCGAGCCTGACCCCCGGCACTTGGGGACATCGGCTGTGGCTGCTTCCTTCCGGACCTGACCAGGTTCACCGCGCCACAATGCGGGGAGACCCGCCACAACGGCATTCTAACCCAGAAGGAAATCGCGCACCGTGGCGATCTGGTCAGCCGCCATCAACATCGGCGCGTGGCCGACGCCGGCAATCTCCACCAGCCGTGCGCGCGGCCCGCGTTCCGTCATCTGCCGTGCCGTATCCTGCGTCAGCAGGTCGGACTCGGCGCCACGCAGCAGCAACGTCGGGCACGTGATCGCATCGTAGATAGGCCAGACTTCGACATCCTTGCCATCGCCCATGGCCTGCCGGAAAGGCTCGGCGATGCC
>PMIH01000198.1 GCA_003158255.1 Rhodocyclaceae bacterium | reverse complement strand
GAGCGCGCCGCGAAACATGAACGGGAAGCACAGTACGTTGTTAACCTGGTTCGGGTAGTCGGAGCGGCCGGTACCGATGATGACGTCCGGGCGCACTGCCTTGGCGTCCTCGGGCAGAATCTCCGGATCGGGGTTGGCCATGGCCAGGATCAGCGGATTCGGCGCCATGGTCTTGACCATCTCGGGCTTCAGTACGCCCTTGGCAGAAAGGCCGAGGAAAATGTCGGCACCGGGCATGGCATCAGCGAGGCTTCGCGCGTCGGTCGTCTGGGCGTAACGCGCCTTGGAAGCGTCGAGCTTGTCGCGGCCCGTGTGAATGACACCCTTGGAATCACAGGCGTAGACGTTCTTGCGATCCAGACCGACACTTACCAGCAGGTCAAGGCAGGCGATGGCGGCAGCACCGGCGCCGGAGCAGACCAGCTTCACCTTGCCGATGTCCTTGCCGACCACGCGCATGCCATTGAGCACTGCAGCGGCAGTGATGATGGCGGTGCCGTGCTGGTCGTCGTGGAAAACCGGAATCTTCATGCGTTCGCGCAGCTTGGCTTCGACGTAGAAGCATTCGGGCGCCTTGATGTCTTCCAGGTTGATGCCGCCGAAGGTCGGNNTCTTCCAGGTTGATGCCGCCGAAAGTCGGCTCCAGCGAGGCAATGATGTCGACCAACTTGTCCGGATCTTTCTCGTCGATTTCGATGTCGAAGACGTCGATACCGGCGAACTTCTTGAACAGGACGCCCTTCCCTTCCATCACCGGCTTGCCGGCCAGCGGACCGATGTCGCCGAGGCCGAGGACCGCCGTGCCGTTCGAGATAACCGCAACCAAGTTGCCTCGCGAAGTGTATTTGTAGGCGTTCGCCGGATCGGCGACAATCTCGTCGCAGGCCGCGGCGACGCCCGGCGAGTAGGCGAGGGACAAGTCAGCCTGATTGGTCAGCGCCTTGGTCGGGGTGACGGCGATCTTGCCCGGCCTCGGGTACAAGTGGTATTCGAGGGCCGCGGCACGAATTCTTTCATCCATCGATAAACATCCTTGTTGGGGTGTCGGAAGATTGTGGCACAATTTTGCGCTTATTCCCTGACGCAAATCCCGCTCAACGACGGAGAAATCATGAGCCATGCCATTCCGGGCGCAAGCGCTCCCGACTACGTACGACACGCCAAACTGAAGACCTGGGTCGCCGACGTTGTTGCCCTGACCGAACCGTCTCGAGTCGTTTGGTGCGACGGATCACAAGCGGAATACGACACCCTGTGCGCGCAAATGGTCGAAGCTGGGACGTTCGTCAAACTCAATCAGGCGAAGCGCCCGAACTCCTTTCTCGCCTGTTCCGATCCTTCCGACGTGGCGCGGGTTGAAGACCGCACTTACATTTGCTCGGAAAAGCAGGAAGATGCCGGCCCGACCAACAACTGGGAAGCTCCAGCGAAGATGAAGGAGACGCTCAAGGGACTGTTCAAGGGCGCGATGCGTGGCCGCACGATGTACGTGATTCCCTTCAGCATGGGCCCGCTTGGTTCTCCCATCGCACAAATCGGCCTCGAGATTACCGATTCTCCCTACGTTGTAGTCAACATGCGCATCATGACGCGCATGGGCAAGGCCGTCTGCGACGTGCTCGGTAAGGATGGCGCCTTCGTGCCCTGCCTGCACTCGGTGGGCGCGCCGCTCGAACCCGGCCAGGCGGATTCCAAGTGGCCGTGCAATCCGACCACCAAGTACATCGTCCATTTCCCCGGTACGCGGGAAATCTGGTCCTACGGTTCCGGCTACGGCGGCAACGCGCTGNNAACTTCGCCATGCTGATTCCGCCGAAAACGCTCAACGGCTGGAAGGTGACCACGGTTGGCGACGATATCGCCTGGATCAAACCCGGCCCGGATGGACGCTTCCGTGCCATCAACCCAGAAGCCGGCTATTTCGGCGTTGCGCCTGGCACCTCGGAAAAGACCAACTTCAATGCAATGGCAACACTGAAGGAAAACATCATTTACACCAACGTCGCGCTGACCGACGATGGCGATGTCTGGTGGGAAGGTATGACCAAGGAGCCCCCCGCCCATTGCATCGACTGGCAGGGCAAGGACTGGACGCCGGCCGACGGCAAGGCCGGTCGCAAGGCCGCCCATCCGAATTCGCGCTTCACCGCGCCGGCCTACCAGTGCCCGTCCATCGACCCGAGTTGGGAGGACCCTACAGGCGTCCCGATCTCCGCGTTCATTTTCGGCGGCCGCCGCGCTTCCACTGTGCCGCTTGTCTATGAAGCCTTCAACTGGAGCTTCGGCGTATATATGGCGGCCACCCTCGGCTCCGAAACAACGGCGGCGGCATTCGGGCAGCAAGGCGTGGTACGCCGCGACCCGTTCGCCATGTTGCCGTTCTGCGGCTACCACATGGGCGACTATTTCAACCACTGGCTGCACATGGGTCATGTCGTCGAGCACACGCCGAAGATCTTCTGCGTCAATTGGTTCCGCATGAACGAGAAGGGCGAGTTCATGTGGCCGGGCTTCGGCGAGAACATGCGTGTCCTGAAGTGGATCGTCGATCGAGTCAAGGGCCGCGTACCCGCGCGGGAAACGGCGCTCGGCTGGATGCCGCGGTTCGCCGATATCGACTGGACGGGTTCGGATGTTTCCGAAGCCGAATTCGATGCGCTCACTCATGTCGATACCGACGCATGGAGAACCGAGATCGCCTCGCACAAGGAATGGTTCGACAAGATGGGCGAAAGGCTGCCGAAGCAGTTGGCTCTCAAACGCGATCTGTTCGAACTGGCGCTGTTCGACTGAAAGTCAGTCGTGGTGGTACGCCGAGCTGGAGCGGTTGCGCAGCGCATGGCGGGCATCGAGCCCTTCCATGTCATGGAACTGATGGCGAAGGCAAAGGCGCTCGAAGCGCAGGGACGCGACATCGTTCACATGGAGGTGGGGGAGCCTGACTTTCCGACGCCGCAGCCGGTGGTCGATGCCGCCCAGCGCTTTATCGCCACCGGCCAGGTGCACTACACACATCCGCTCGGGCTACCGCAGTTGCGCGAAGCCATCGCCGGGTTCTACCGGGATCGTTACGGCGTTGCCGTAGAACCGGAACGAATCATTGTCACCGCAGGCGCCTCGGGCGCTTTGCTGCTTGCGCTCGGCGTACTCGTCGACCCGGGTGACGAAGTCTTGATGGCCGATCCCGGCTATCCCTGCAACCGCCATTTCGTGCGCGCCTTCGAAGGACGCGCGAAGCTGATTCCGGTCGACGCCTCGACGTCTTATCAGCCAACGGCCGAGCTGGTTGCGGCCCACTGGTCGCAGCAAGCCAGGGCGCTACTCGTCGCCACGCCGTCGAACCCCACCGGCACAATGATCGATCTGCCGCAACTCGCTGCACTGCATCAAACAGTTCGTCAACGTGGCGGCACGCTGCTGGTGGACGAGATCTATCACGGGCTCACCTATGGCTTCGACGCCGAAACTGCGCTCGCCCTGGGCGACGATCTCTTCGTCATCAACAGCTTCTCGAAATACTTCGGCATGACGGGCTGGCGACTGGGCTGGCTAGTGGCGCCGCAAGCCTATGTGCGTGACATCGAAAAGCTGGCGCAGAACCTCTTCATCTCGCCATCTGCACCGGCGCAGCATGCAGCATTGGCTGCCTTCGCGCCCGCGACCCGGCAGATTCTGGAGGCTCGGCGCGAAGAATTCCGGCTGCGTCGAAACACGCTGCTGCCGGGCCTGCACGCACTCGGCTTCACCGTTGCCGCCGAACCTCGCGGCGCTTTCTATGTCTATGCGGATTCGTCACGGCACGCGGCCGACAGCTTCGCACTCGCCGAACGCCTTGTCAGCGATGCTGGCGTAGCTGCCACGCCAGGGCTGGATTTCGGCGACTGTGCCCCGCAGCGGCACATGCGCTTCGCCTACACCGTGGCCTGCGAACGGATCGAAGAGGGACTGCAACGGATGCAGAAGTTCCTGCGCGCCTGAACGAGGCTGGCGCAACAGAAGCAAAAAGGAAAAACGGCGGCTACTTCACGCAGCCGCCGAGCCTGCAAGAGTCATCCCAAGAACAGAAGAAACCGGGCAACGACAACTTACGAGCTGCCGTTGCCCTTTTGGGGACTCCCTACTCGCCAATCAGGACGGACGCGAGCCCGTCGGGAACGGCCAAGCGGCCGCAGGATTCAGCGAGGACTTCAGGCCAGGCGCCGCAGCGGTCGAGGGAGCAGCCGGGGCAGGAGCCGCGGCCGGGGCAGGCTTAGCAGCAGCCTTCTTGGCGGCGGGCTTCTTCGCAGCAGGCTTCTTCGCAGCCGGCTTCTTGGCAGCAACCTTTTTCGGTGCAGCCTTCTTGGCAACGGGCTTCTTCGCGACCGGCTTCTTGGCGGCAACCTTCTTCGGCGCAGCCTTTTTGGCGACCGGTTTCTTGGCAGCAACCTTCTTCACTGCCGGTTTTTTGGCAGCGGGCTTCTTGGCGACAGCCTTCTTGACAGCCGGCTTCTTGGCGGCGACAGCCTTCTTCGCCGGAGCAGCCTTCTTTGCAACCGGCTTCTTCGCCGGAGCAGCCTTCTTGGCGGCAGGTTTCTTAGCCGCGAGTTTCTTGGCTTTCTTTTCTTCAGCCATGTTGAACCTCCTTAACAAAGTAACAGGAAAGAAACACTACAAACACACTACTGCAACCCGTCTCGGGCTAGCACGGATTATTCAACGCTCTCAAGCAATTGAAAGCGACGAATTCCTCATGTTTTTCCANNCTCCGCGTCGACGCTGATGTCGTGCGGCTTGGCGGCGATACTCGGGTATTGGGAAGGTACTGGAGAAGTGTGGCAGAAAACCGGAAATGCAGAAGCCAGAATCGAATGCCGTGCTCTTGGCTGAACACCGTGGCGTTTCGCATTCGTGGCAACCTGCATTAGGCGTCTCCCTTCACTTGCAGAATGCCCGGCTGGGCATTCCGGCAAGGACCTACTAGATATAGTGTGTCCTTGACTAACTTCGACTAATTCTAGTAGGGCGATATTTTTTTGCAAGAATTATTCGATGCCAACAGCACGTGCATCGATCGCTGTCGCATCGATGCAACTTAGCGGCGCAGCAATTGGCGCAGTCGTTGCCAGTCGAAGCACGGTCCAGGATCTGTCTTGCGTGCGGGCGCGATATCGGAATGGCCAACGATCTCTTCGATGGCGTAAGTGCGCCGCAAAATGCGGATCAGGCGGGCGAGCCGAACGTACTGGATATGAGTGAAAGGCTGATCGTCACAGCCTTCCAGTTCGATACCTAGAGAGAAATCGTTGCAGCGTTCCCGTCCGCGCCAGTGCGATATTCCGGCGTGCCAGGCGCGACGCAACGTGGGCACGAACTGGATCACGCTGCCATCCCGACGAATGAAAAAGTGCGCCGAGACGCGCAAGCCGTGCAACTCGCGGTAGTAGGGGTGCGCATCCGGATCAAGGCAGTTGGTGAAGAGGTGCTTGACCCCATTGCCGCCGAACTCGCCCGGCGGCAGGCTGATGGCGTGCACAACGAGCAAACAGATCGCGGCGTCTGCGGGGCGGTCGTCTTGGTTGGGAGAAGCAATGAACCTGGCACCGGGCAACCTGCCGTCAGTGGTCAGCCGTGGGCCCAGCGATGCCATCAGGCCATCAATCCTTCAGGCCGAGACGCGACATTCGGTAGCGTAGCGAACGAAATGTGACGCCGAGCAACCGCGCCGCAGCGGTCCGGTTGAAGCGCGTTTGGTCGAGTGCCTCCAGAATGGCCTGCTTCTCGGCGAGGTCCAGTCGGTCCTGCAATGGCAATTCAGCGCCGCACTCAATCTCGCCTGGCTCAACCGAAGCCGGTGCCAGGTTGAGATCCTCGACATCGATAACGTCGCCGACCAGCAGGGCGAGTGTTCGCTCAAGGACGTTCTCCAGCTCGCGAACGTTGCCGGGAAAGGGATAAGCCGTCAGCGCCTCAACAGCCACATCCGTCAGGACGGGCGTCTCGCGTCCGGTCGCTTTTGCCAAGCGTTCGAGAATTCGACCGGCCAGCAACGGAATGTCTTCCCGACACTCGCGCAAGGCCGGCATGCGAATTTCGATGACATTGAGCCGATAGAACAGATCCTGCCGAAAACGCCCCTGCGCGACCATGCCTTTCAGGTCCTGGTGCGTGGCGCTGACGATGCGCACATCAAGCGGCTCTTCCGAGGTGGCGCCGACTTTGCGCGCCCGCTTTTCCTGGATCGCCCGCAACAGCTTGACCTGCATGGCCAGCGGCAAATCGGCAACCTC
>PMIH01000131.1 GCA_003158255.1 Rhodocyclaceae bacterium | reverse complement strand
ACCCAGCCGCGCCACGAGAGCTGCGCGATGATGACCGTGATCAGCGAAATCACCACCGCCAGGCCCATGAAGAAGTAGAAGACGTACATCTTCGTTTCTTCGCTGCGCCGGGTGACGAAGCTCATGTCGTGGATCAGCACCAGCCAGCCGGAACCGGCTTCTTCCTCGTCGAGCGGTTTCACGGCCACATGCAGCGGACCGCGCGAGCTGTTCAGAACGGGATTCTCGGCATCCTGCCACTGGCTGAGATTCTCGCAGCGGATCTGTGGCGGCAGCGTGCGGGTCGCCAGCGGCACGGCCTGCGGCGAGGCGCAGTAGCCGATGGCGTACAGGCGCTCGTCCTGGGCGATGCGGGCGAAGTAGCTGGCGATCTTCGCCTTCGAGCCGTTGGCCAGGTGTTCGAGCAGCGGCTCGCGCATGGCATTGGCGATCAAATCGGCGCGAATGTCCATGTCGCGCACGAACCAGCGCTGCGTCAGCTGGTCGACCAGCGGCGCCACGCCCCAGGCGATGGCCGCCAGGGCGAGCAGCAACGGCAGGATGAAGCGTAAGGAAAGTCTCATGGCGGGCCGCACAACATGGAGATTGGCATATTATCAGCCTGATAAGATTCCGATCGTCACCATTTGCCCATCGCAGGACCGCGCTTGATTTCCGACGCCAACCCCCAGGAAGTGTTTCGCCGTGCGCGGCGTGCGATATCCATCGCCTTCGTCGCTTTCGCCGTGGTGATGCTGGTCGGCACGATCGGCTTCAAACATCTCGGTGGCGCCGATACCGGCTGGCTCGACGCGCTCTACCAGACTTTCCTGATGGTGGCGACGATCGGCTACGGTGCTGGCGTCGAGATCTGGCACCGGCCCGAGGCCGAAGTCTTCACCATGGCAATCGCCTTTGCCGGCATCGCCGTGATGACCTACTTTTTTTCGAGCGTGACGGCCATAGTTTTGGCCAGCGATTTTGACAAGTCGTTGCGGAGGCGGCGCATGGACAAGATGATGAAGAAACTGCACGGCCATTACATTCTCTGCGGCTTTGGCCGCGTCGGCCGCAACGTCGGCCAGGAGCTGGACGCCACCAACCGCCACTACGTTGCCATCGACGAGAAGCTCGAGCTGCTCGAAGCCTGCGCGGAGAAGAAGCCGAGCATGCTCTACATCCACGGCGACGCGGTCGATGACGACATCCTGATCGAAGCCAACATTCGGGAAGCGAAGGGCGTCTTCGCCATTACCGGCGACGACAGCCGCAACCTGATGATCGTCATTACCGCCAAACAACTGTCGCCGGCCGTGCGCGTCGTCGCGCGCTGCAACGAGGTGCGCAATGCCGACAAGCTCAAGAAGGCCGGCGCCGACGCCATCGTCTCGCCCAACTTCACCGGCGGCATGCGCATCGCGTCGGCCATGGTCCGGCCGCACGTGGTCAGTTTTCTCGACGAGATGCTGCGTTCCGAACACAAACTGCGCATCGAGGAAGTCGTCGTGCCGGGCGATTTCACCGCCAAGCCGCTCGCCGCGCTGAACCTCAAGAGCGCCGGCTACGTCCTGCTGGCGGTGCGCACGCGCGGCGACTGGGTGTTCAACCCGCCGGCCGATTTCCTGGTCCAGCCCGGCCACACGCTGGTGGCGATGGCGTCGCCGAGCGGCCGCTTCGAAATCGAGTCGGCGCTGTATCTGATGGAGCAGTAGCGAAAGTCAGTCGTGATGGTACGCCTCGTCAATCCTGACGAGGCGCCTCGCGCGCGACCGATTGCCGGCCCGACTGCTCCAGATCCCGCACGATCCGCCCTTGCTCCAGCACCACCACCCGCTGCGCCATGGCGATCGTTTCGGGCCGATGGGCAATGACGATCCGCGTCAGCGCCAGTTGGGCGATAGCGTGGTTCACAGCCAGCTCGTTCCACACATCGAGATGGCTGGTCGCCTCGTCAAGCACCAATAGTTTCGGCGCCTTGTAAAGCGCCCGCGCCAGCAGCACGCGCTGCTTTTGGCCGCCCGAAAGCCCGGTACCAATATCTCCGATCAGCGTGTTGTACCCCATCGGCATCGCGGCGATCTCTAGATCGAGCACGGCCGCATGGGCACAAGTCGCAATGCGCTCCTGGTCCGGTGTCGGATCAAAGAAGCAGATGTTGTCCGCTATCGATCCGGAGAACAGTTGGTCGTCCTGCATCACCGCGCCGGCGATACGACGGAAGTTCTCCAACCCGAGTTGTTCGAGCTTGGTTCCGGCAACGCGAATGCAGCCTTCCGTCGGTTCCAACAAACCGAGCAAGAGCTTCACCAGCGTTGTCTTGCCGGACCCAGATATGCCCGTGATGGCGATGCATTGCCCGGCGGGGATTTCGAGACTGCAATCTTTCAGCACCCACGGTTCGCCATCGGCGTAGCGAAACGAAAGCCCGGTGATCTCGATGTGCGGCTCCACGGCCACCAGATCGACTTCCGGGATCGCGTCGTGTCGTTCCGGTTCGGCCAGCACGATGTCCGCCACCCGCTCGCCGTGCAGGCGCAGCATGCGCAATTCGAACAGCCGGTCGATCAGCGACGCCAGGCGCTGGCTGAACTGGTCCTTGTAGGCAAGGAACGCGAACAACATGCCCACCGAGAACTTGCCGTCGATCGCTGCCAGCGCGGCCAGCCAGATCACGACCACGCGTCCGACGCCGAAGATCAGCGTATTGGCCATCTGGTAGGAAATCGTGATGCGCGCGATGCGCAACTCGGCATTGAACTGTTCGACCAGCCGATTCGACCACCCCGCATGTCGCTCCGAACCTCGTCCGAACAGCCGGATGCCCTGAATGCCGCGCGCCGATTCCAGGAAATGGGTCTGCTGCTTGGCGGCGTGGATGATCTGTTCCGAATTAGCATCCCGCAGCGGCCGGAAAATCACCCAGCGCAGCAAACCATAGAGCAGCACTGCGATGGTGGCGACAAAGCTCAACGTCACGCTGTACAGGAGCATCAGCACGAACGTGGCCAGTACCAGCAAGCCGTCGATCAACCCTTCGACCAGTTGAATGGTCAGGCTGCGCTGGATGGTCTGGATGGACCCGAACCGGGAGACGATGTCGCCCAGATGTCGTTTCTCGAAGAACGGCAACGGTAAGCGGAGTAAGTGGGCGAAGGCATTGCCCAGCCACTGGAAGTTGAGTTGTGTCGTCAGCACCGTGCTCACCCAGGCCCGCGTAATGGTCACGGCCGCCTGTATCAACACCAGCAGTAGAAACCCAAGGCCAAGCACGGTGATCAAGTCACGGTCGGAGGACACCAGGGCTTCATCGACAATCCATTGGAGGTAAAACGGCGTCACCAGCGCGCAGACCTGCAAGGCAACGCCCAACAGCAGCAACTGCACCAGCCCGCGGCGCAGCCCCGTCACTTTGCCCATCAATTCGAACAGCTTGATCTGCCGGGTTTCGCGTTGCGGACGGAAGTCGCTGCCGGGGGTGAGTTCCAGGGCAACGCCGGTGAAGTGCTCGGTCAAGTCCTTCATGGCGATCCGGCGTTCGCCGATGGCCGGGTCATGGATGACTACCCGATTGGCCGCTACCTCGTGCAGGACAACGAAATGGTTCATGTCCCAGTGCGGCACACACGGTAGCTTGAGGTCGGACAAGTGCTGCAAGTCCAGCTTCAGCGGGCGCGCATGCAGCCCGAGTGCCTGCGCGACGGCGATCAGTCCCTTGAGCGAGGTGCCTTTCAGCGACACCGAGAACCGTCGCCGCATTGCCGGCAGGTCGATCTCGTGGCAGTGGAAGCTCGCCACCATGGCCACGCAGGCCAGGCCGCATTCGGCGGCCTCGGTCTGCAACACCACGGGCAGGCGCGGCCCGGTGAAGAACGACAACAGCGGTGCGCTGCTCATAGCTTGCCCGATATGCTGAACAGCGGTTCCAGCACCCATTCGTAGAGTTTGCGTTCTTCCAGAACGATGCTGGCATCCAAGGTCATGCCCGGCCGCAACGCTTGCTCGACCCCGTAGCCCAGAACGGATGGATGCTCGAGCGTGACGCGAACCCGATAGAGAGGTTCGGTGCTCGTCGGACCGCCTTGGACGAGCGAAGAGATTTCATCGGCACGCAACGCCGTGCGCGAAACTTCCCGCACCCGTCCGCCGTGTTGGCCGAACTTCTGGTAGGGAAACGCCTGGTAGCGAACTAAGACCGGCAATCCCGGTTTCAGGAAGCCGACCGACCGCGAAGGCACGTAGAGTTCCGCTTCGAGCGTGGCGCCCGCCGGCACCAGGCTGGCGAGCGCCTGGTAGGCGGCGACGGACTGGCCCGGTTCGGCGGTGATCGCCGCCACCTGGCCGGCTTGCGGCGCGCGTACGACGATGCGCCGCCGCGCCTCGTTCTCGGCCAAGTCCTGATCGATGCTGGCGATGTTGCGTTGCAGGGCCAATTCGTCACGCTTCGCTTGCGATTGCTGGTCCTGTAGCTCGGCTTGGGCGGTGGCGAGGTCGCGTTCAACCGCCGCTTTCGCGCGTTCGAGATCGTGTAGCCGCTGCTGCTGGTCGATCAGGTCGGCGGTCTTGTCCTGGAGTTGCGCCTTGGAAATGAAGCTGACGTCGGCGAGTTCCTGGTAGCGCCTCAACGCTTGCTGGGCCAAGTCGACGCGACGCTCCTGAAGCACGATCTGGCCGGCGATGCGGTCGGTCTCCGCTCCAAGGTCCTTGCCCCGCTTCGCCGTTGCTGCGATGCGTTGACGTCCTTGTGTGGAAGCCTGCCCGCGTTCCGTGACGAGGTTCTCGCGGCGCAACTCCATCAGGGCGCTGATGGTGCCCTCGGCTTCGCCGCGCGTCGCGCTGGCGCGTTCGCTCGACAGGACGAATAGCACATCACCGGCGGCAACGGTCTGTCCCTCCTCCACGCGCCGCTCGACGATGGTTCCCGCTTGCCCGGAAACCACCCGGGAGATGCCGGTGCTGGGTGCGATCAAGCCCACGACCTGCGCCTTGCGGGTGTAGCCAAACAATGCGAAGAAAACGATAATGCCGACGGCAATGCCGGCGAACAGAATGGTCAGCGCCGAGAACGAAACCGGGCGGGCCAGCAGGATCTCGCCGTGCAGCTTGTGGCGCGCACTGTCGAGAGCTTGCTGGCGGAAAAGCGGAGTTCGCGCGGAAGTGTCGGGTGTCGGGGTTTCCGGCATGCGGCATAATGACGATGGCAAAGTGTATTGTCAGCGACATATTGACATGTCGTTTTGTTTTTTTGCAATACTGCATGACGATGCAATGGTGCGTCGAAAACCAAAGGAGATGGACATGCAGGAAATGACGATGCAGGAGGCAGAGGAGGTCGGGGGCGGCCTGGAGCTAGTGCCATGGTGGGGGAATGTCGCGCCAGGAGGCCCCAGCGCCGTTGGTGATCTCCTTCGCCTTCCGGCGCCAACCCCTAGGCGGGTCCAAGGGCAGCCGGCCTGAACGTGGCGGGGGTGCCGTAAATTTGATTCGGAAGACGGGGTTGCGCTAGTGATTGCGTGCGCGCCCAATTCAGGGCTAAGTGAAAGGTAATGATCATGCAGGAAATGACGTTGCAAGAGTTGGACTGTGTTGATGGAGGGATGACCCTTTCCTGGAGTTGGGGAGGTTGTTTTGGAGGTGCCATTGGTGGTGGAATTGGTGGTGCCTTGGGTGGAGCTTGGACCGGGGGCGGCGCACTGGCGTGGGGTGCCGCGGGCGCCATCGGTGGCTGCATTGGAGCGGTCTGAGTATCCAGCTCTAAATTTGTTTCGGGCCGTCGGTCTGGATAAGATCGGCGGCCACTTTTGTTGTTTGTCAATTATGAAAGGGCTACCTATGAGACGTGCACTGGTTCCGTTCATTGGCGGCGTGATACTCGTGCTAGTGCTTCAGGTGATTAAAGTCGTATTTGGGCAATCGTTGTTGGATGATCACGTCTGGCTAATTGCGGTGGTCGCATTTTTTGTGTTCTTGATCGTTTCTGTGGTTGCACATAAGTGGAGCAACGTCCGCGGCGCCCAGTAGTCGACGGGTAGACGCGCCGCAAAGTCAGCCGTTATGGCACGGATCCCGCATGGTGCTTGGCGCCCGTTGTCATTCGTACATTAGCCACTAACGATATTCGTGCGATGCTTCGTGCCTGGTATCGGTGCCGACGACTCACGGTACCGCGTCATGTGGCTGAGGATTCAGGGGGGATCGAAATGCGGAGGTGGTTGGTCGCGGTTGTTGTCGGTTTGCTCGGTTGCGGATTGGCGTCGGCAGAAACGGCCGCGACCAAACCCATTGCCATCGAGACGCTGTTCGATCATCCACATTACGGCAAGGCGATATTATCGCCAAACACCAAACTGCTCGCGGCCACGGCAAAGGTCGGCGATCGCATGCGCTTGGTCGTCATCGATCTCGAAACGCAGAAGGCAAAGGTCGTAGCGGGTTACAACGAGGTGGATATCTGGTCGTTCCACTGGGTTAACGATCAGCGCCTGGTATATACCGTCATGGACTTGGGCGGGACGCTGGACGACCAGCCGGGAGAGGGGCTGTTTGCGGTCGACGCCGACGGCTCCAATTCGCGCGAACTGATGCCAACCTTCGAGAAGCAGCTCAACTCGGTGGCGGAGTTGTATGTCGCCCACTGGAGCACGTATCTGGCCCGTTGTCGTGGCGCTGACGACATTCTCGTGGTTGCCGGACAGACGGATAAGCAGGGTGTCTATGTCATGCGCCAGAACACGCGTACCGGACGCAAGTCGTCCGAAGTGGTCGGCGTTGGCGGCGACATCACAGGGGGTTGGCCAGACCCCGCCGGAGTGCTGCGGGCCGTGACGTCAATTGATCGTGATGGACGTCCGCTGGTCTGGTATCGCCCGAATGCGGAATCCAAATGGGAACAGGTGGCGCGCTTCGAAAGCATGACCTCGCCAGACAACTGGACGCCTGTCGGTTTTTCGCCGGACGGCAAGACGATGTGGGTGTCGGGCCACATTGATCGCGACGTGGCGGCTATCTACGCTTTCGACTTGGAGACCAAGAAGATGGGCGAGATCGTGATCTCTCATCCCGACGCCGACATCGAGGGTGGTCTGGCATTCGAGGACGATCCGGATCGCTTGGTTGGGGTCTATGTCAACGCCGACAAGCTACAAGCCAACTGGGTCGACGCCAATTGGGCGCGGGTACAGGCCACTGTGGACAAGGCGCTGCCGGGCCATGTCAACCTGTTGAGCGGCAAAGCCAAGTCGCGGGTGCTCGTTCATTCCTACTCGGATCGCGATCCAGGTCGCTACTATCTCTACGACGTCCAGAAAAGCAGTCTCTCCGAGCAACTGGCAATTCGACCGGAAATCGTGCCGTCTCAAATGGCTTCGACGCGCATGATCCACTACGACGCGCGCGACAAGCTTGTCATTCCCGCCTATCTCACCATGCCAAATGCCGCCAGTAGCGCCAAGCCGCCGCTGGTCGTGTTGGTACACGGCGGTCCGTGGTGGCGAGACAGTTGGGGATTCGACCCGGAAACCCAGTTTCTCGCCAGTCGGGGATATGCCGTGCTGCAACCGCAGTTTCGCGGCTCGACCGGTTTTGGTGATCGGCTGTTTCGTGCCGGCTGGAAGACTTGGGGTCTGGCCATGCAGGATGACCTGACGGACGGCGTTCAGGCGTTGATTGAGCGCGGGCTGGTGGACCCCAAGCGCGTGTGCATCATGGGCGCGAGCTATGGCGGTTATGCGGCCCTGATGGGTGTAGCTAAGAATCCTGATTTGTATCGGTGCGGTATCGACCTCGCGGGGGTAAGCGACATCCGGTTGAAGTACACCATCAGCTACTCGGATTACGCGGGGACAAACTGGGCGAAATTTGGCTTGAAGGAACTAGTCGGCGATCCGGACAAACTGAAGGACCAGTTCATCGTGACCTCGCCCGTGGAACAGGCCGACAAGATCAAGGCGCCAGTACTAATGGCGTATGGCGCCAGGGACTTTCGTGTGCCGATCAAACATGGTGAGATGATGCGCCACGCGCTGGCGGCGGCGGGCAAGCCGTTCGAATGGCACGTGTACGCGGGTGAGGGCCACGGCCTGATAAAGGCAGAGAACCGTTACGCGCACTACCATTCCGTCGAGGCATTTCTTGATCGCAACCTGAAGCCCGTGCCCTGATCGGGCATGGCATTGACGCTCTTATCGGTGCATAGTCAAGACTCATGCCGAGTCCGTGCTCAAGAGTGCTGGCTTGGATCCCGGAGGACGTCATGAGTGGCGCGAAGGAAAGGCCATCTATGAGCACGAAAACGCAGCGTAGCGAAGTTTCAACGCAGGCTAATGCTGGCGCAGGCCGGCGTTATGCCGAAGCTAAAATCAAATACACGAATCAACCCCTCGGCAAGGTTCAGGTGATCCCCGACTTTCTCCCTTCGCCGGCCGAACTGGCATTTCGTGAAGAGAGCGTGAAGGTGACTTTGGCGCTGAGCAAGAAGAGCATCGAGTTCGTCAAGTCGGAAGCGACGCGGCACCGCACCCAGTATCAACGGATGATTCGGCGGTTGCTCGATGCCTACGTCGACGCCCAGGCCGCACCAGTTGAGCGCGGCCAGCAAACGTCGGCCAGAGTCAGTCGTCGCAGTACGCCGAGCTAGCGCGTCTGGATCGGATGTGCCGTGGTGACGAACAGCAGCGTGCGCGCTTCGCGGATGTCGGCGTGCAGCGCCTCGACCAGCGGCGGATTGATCGGCCGCTCCGCCGACCATTCGATGATGAAGTTGGCGCCCGAACCGCCGGTGGAATCCGAGCGCGGCACATAGAGTTCGTACGTGCCCAGCGGCGCGATCGTCTGCGGCTGCGGCAGGAATTCGCGCAGCAGCTTGCCTTCGGTGTTGTAGTAACGCGCGCTGTCGACCTTCAGCGCCACGCGCGGATCGGTGTTGCGGATGCTGATGTGCGCGGACACCAGCGTTTCCGACGGTTTGCCGGTCTTGGCGTTGACGTCGCCGTGGTACAGGTGCGAGTAGATCGGCAGGTAGAGCGATTGCCCGGCGTAGAGCGGCGGTGCGGACTGCGCATGGGCGGTCAGTGCCAGGAAGGCGAGCAACAGGCCGAGGGAAAATGGGTGGCGGCTACGCATGGTCATGGTCGTTCCCGGGCGGTTCGTCGAAGGGGAGATGATACCCGGCAACTGCTAGAATCGCCGCCGCTCCCGCGTTGTGCCATCGAGGAATCCATGGAATCGTCCGCTGCCATCGAACTGGCCAAACACGTTCTGTCCACTTTCGCCATCATCCTGGCCTTTGGCTCCGCCTTTGGCCTCCTGGCGCAGAGATTCAAGGTGCCGGATGTGGCGATCTTCCTCATTCTCGGCATGCTGCTCGGCCCGGAAATCGCCGGGCTGGTGAACATCGCCGCCGACTCGGCGCTCAACCAGATCATCCTCATCTTCGGCGCCAGCTACATCCTCTTCGACGGCGGTGCCTCGTTGCGGCTGAAGGTGCTGAAGGAAGTGTGGATCACCATCGTCATTCTTGCCACGATCGGCGTGCTGATCACCGCCGGCATCACCGCTGTCGCGGCCTACTACGTGTTCTCCCTGCCCTTCATCGTTGCGCTGCTGCTGGCGTTGACCATCGCATCCACCGACCCGGCGACGCTGGTGCCGGTGTTCCGCCAGGTGAAGATCAGGGATCGCGTCGCGCAGACGGTGATGTCGGAATCGGCCTTCAACGATGCCACCGGCGCCATCGCCACCTTCGCGGTGCTCGGCATCGCCATGGGCCAGGGCGGCGACTTCTCCGTCGGCGCGGCGCTTTGGGATCTGCTCAAGCAGGCCGGCATCGGCATTCTGGCCGGCGGCATCCTCGGCTATCTCGCTTCGGTGCTGGTCGCGCACGAGACGCTTGGTTTCTTCCGCAACAACACGCCGGTGGTGACGCTGATGGCGGTGATCGGCGCCTACCTCGGTGCCGACGGTTTCCAGGCCAGCGGCTTCATGGCCGTGTTCGTCTTCGGCATCATGCTCGGCAACAAGGATGCCTTCGGCTTCAAGATGGACCACGCCGACCAGGAGAAGATGGAAGACTTCGTCGCCACCACGGCCTTCATCATGCGCATGTTCATCTTCATCCTGCTCGGCGCGCAGGTCGATTTCAGCCTCATGAACAAGTATCTCGTCGGCGGCGTCATCGTCGTCACCGTGTTCATGCTCGTCGCGCGGCCGGTGACGGTGTTCCTGTGCGCGTTGCCGGATCGCCGCGCAAAATGGGACGTTAAGGAAATGCTGTTCATGTGCTGGACGCGCGAAACCGGCGTCATTCCCGGCGCCCTGGCCGGCCTGCTGCTGGGCATGGGTGCACCGGAAGCGAAGCTGATCGCCTCGGTGACCTTCCTCGCCATTCTTATGACCATCCTGATTCAGGCGACCACCACCAAGTGGCTGGCCGGCAAGCTCGGCCTGCTGGTGGAATAGGTAAAGACCTGTAGCATTGGCGGCCATGACACCCTGGTACAGCCACTTCGTCGGCCCCCTTGTCTTTTGCCTCGCAGCGGTTGTCGCCGGCGGCTGGCTCGGCGGTCTCCCCGCGGTGGGCACCGTGATGTTTCTCGCGCTGCTGGAAGCCTCGCTGTCGTTCGACAATGCCGTCGTCAACGCCGGCATCCTGGCTGGCTGGAATCCACTCTGGCGCCGGCGCTTTCTCACCTGGGGCATGCTGATCGCCGTCTTCGGCATGCGCCTGATCTTTCCGGTGGTCATCGTCGCCCTCGCCGCCGGTATTGGCCCGCTCAAGGCCATCGATCTCGCCCTCAACAATCCCGTCGAATACGGTCGCGCGCTGACCGCCGCCCATCACCAGATCGCCGGCTTTGGCGGCGCTTTTCTGCTGATGGTGTTCCTGCGCTTCTTCGTCGCCCATCACAAGACCGAGCACTGGCTGCGCGTTCTCGAACGGCCGCTCTCGCGCCTGGGCAAGATGGAATCAATCGAAGCGGCGGTGGCGCTTTTGTTCGTATTGACGACGTCATGGCTAATCGGCGATCCGGTCCGCCAGGGCCAGTTCGTCGTCGCCGGCGTCTGGGGCGTTGTCTCCTTCATTCTCATCAAGGGCATGGCCGCACTGCTTGGCGGCGGCGACGAGCATGCGCAGCACCACATCGTCCGTCAGGGGTTGGCAGGATTCATTTACCTCGAAGTGCTGGACGCCAGCTTCTCTTTCGACGGCGTCGTCGGCGCCTTCGCCATCACGCACGACCTCATCATCATCGCGCTCGGCCTCGGCGCCGGCGCCATGTTCGTGCGCAGCTTCACGCTGCTGCTGGTCGAGCGCAGCTCGCTCGACACTTACCGCTACCTCGAACACGGTGCCTTCTGGGCCGTCGGGGCGCTGGCGATCATCATGCTTGGCGGGGTTGAATTCCACATTCCAGAAGCCATAACAGGGGTGATCGGCGCGCTGCTGATCGTGC
>PMIH01000223.1 GCA_003158255.1 Rhodocyclaceae bacterium | reverse complement strand
CGGATCTTCCAGCGCTTCCTTCATCGTCACCAGCCCCAGCACCGCTTCGCGGCCGTCGATGATGCGATGGTCGTAGGACATGGCCAGGTAGTTGATCGGCCTGATGACGATCCGGCCGTTCTCCACCACCGGCCGGTCCTTGGTGGCGTGGATGCCGAGAATCGCCGACTGCGGCGGATTGATGATTGGCGTCGACAGCATCGAGCCGAATACGCCACCGTTGGAAATGGAAAACGTGCCGCCGGTCAGTTCCTCCAGCGTCAGCTTGCCGTCCTTGGCCTTGACGCCGAATTCGGCAATCTTCTTCTCGATCTGCGCCAGGCTCATCTGGTCGGCGTCGCGCACGATCGGCACGACAAGGCCGCGCGGCGAACCGACGGCAATGCCGATGTCGAAGTAGCCGTGATAGACGATGTCGTTGCCGTCGATCGAGGCGTTCAGCACCGGGAACTTCTTCAGCGCATGCACGGCGGCCTTGACGAAGAAGGACATGAAGCCAAGCTTGACGCCATGCTCCTTCTCGAACTTGTCTTTGTACTTATTGCGCAGGTCCATCACCGGCGCCATATTCACCTCGTTGAACGTGGTGAGGATGGCATTGGTCGACTGCGACTGCACCAGGCGTTCGGCGACGCGGGCGCGCAGGCGCGACATCGGTACGCGCTGCTCCGGCCGCTCGGCGATGATTTCTTCTGCGGTGAAGACAGCCGGCTGCGGTAACGCGGCAGGAGTGCTCGGTAAAGTCAGTCGAGACGGTGCGCCTGCTGGCGCAGGCGCCGCCGGTTTGGTGGCGCCGGTCACGTCCGACTTGAGAATGCGCCCACCTGGACCGGTAGCTGCGATGTCGGCGGCACTCAGCCCCTTCTCCTCCATTAGCTTGCGTGCCGCCGGACCCGGCGTCGGCGCGGCCTTTGCCTCGGCTTTGACCGCTGGAGTGGCTTCCACCTTCGCAGCAGGCGTACCACCAGCACTGACTTTCGCTTCGGTGTCGATCTGCGCGATGAGGTCTCCCGAGGCAACCGACTCGCCGTCGCCTTTGACTATCTTCACCAGCACGCCTGAGTCCGGTGCAGGCAATTCCAGTACTACCTTGTCGGTCTCGATATCGATCAGGTTCTCGTCGCGAGCGACGGCTTCACCTGCCTTCTTATGCCACGACACCAGCGTGGCCTCTGACACCGATTCCGACAATTGCGGAATTTTGACGTCAATGATCATGATTTCTCTTTCCTATTATTTGACGCCACCGACACCGCCCAATGCGGCATCGACGACTTCTCTCTGTTGGATGACATGCATGGCCGCGTAACCCACGGCCGGCGATGAAGACGCCGGTCGCGCCGCCACTTCCAGCGTCTGCCCTTTGCGCAGCACCCGCATCAGCGTGTGGTGCTTGGCATACCAGGCGCCCTGGTTGAGCGGCTCCTCCTGGCACCAGACGATTTCGCGGACGTTCGGATACTTGTTCATCTCCTCGGCCAGCCGGCGATCGTCCATTGGGTAAAGCTGTTCGATGCGCAGCAACACGACGTGCTCGATCTTGCGTTCGCGCCGCGCCGCCAGCAGATCGTAGTACACCTTGCCGGCACAGGTAACGATGCGCGTGACCCTTTTCGGATCGAGTTCGTCGATCTCGCCGATCACCGTTTGGAACGTACCCTTGGCGAGATCATCCAGCGAGGATGCCGCGTCCTTGTGCCGCAGCAACGATTTGGGCGTCATGACTATCAAGGGCTTCCTCTGCTTGCGCAGCATCTGCCGGCGCAGCAGGTGAAAGATCTGCGATGCGTTGGAAGGCTCGCAGACTTCCCAGTTGAAGTCGGCCGACAACTGCATGTAGCGTTCGAGACGCGCCGACGAGTGCTCCGGCCCTTGGCCTTCGTAGCCATGCGGCAGCAGCAGCACCAGCCCGCAGCCGCGGCCCCATTTGGCCTCGCCGGAACTCAGGAACTGGTCGATCACTACCTGCGCGCCGTTGGCGAAGTCGCCGAACTGCGCCTCCCAGACCACCAGCTCGTTCGGGCTGGCGGTGGCGAAGCCGTATTCGAAGGCCAGCACCGCCTCCTCGGACAGCACCGAGTCGAAGCAGTGGAAAGCGGCCTGCTTCTCCTGCAAGTGCTGCAACGGCCACCAGGTGCCCTCGTCCCACTTTTCGCGTTGCTGGTCGTGAAAGGCAGCGTGGCGATGGAAGAAAGTGCCGCGGCCGACGTCCTCGCCGGAGATTCTGATGTTGTATCCCGCGGCCAGCAGCGTCGCATACGCGAGGTTCTCGCCCATGCCCCAATCGACCGGCAGCTTGCCGGCGCCCATCTTGCGACGGTCGTCGACGATCTTCTGCACGCGCGGATGCAGCGCAAAGTTCGGCGGCGTCTCGGTAAGCCGCTCGGACAAGCGCAGCAGTTCCTTCTTCGACACTGTGGTGTCGCACTTTTCCGTATAAGGTGCCTTGACGTACGGCGTCCAGTCCGCGCCCGACTTGCTCTGGAAGTCGGAGATGACCGGGTCGATCAGAGTACGGCCTTCGTCCAGCGCGGCACGGAATTCCTTGATCATCCGCTCGGCGTCATCGGCGCCGATGACGCTCTGTGCCGCCAGCTTGTCGGCGTAAAGCTTGCGCGTGCCGGGATGGGCATTGACCTTCTTGTACATCAACGGCTGGGTCACCATCGGCTCGTCCTGCTCGTTATGACCGAGCTTGCGGAAGCAGACGATGTCGACCACGACGTCGGTACCGAATTCGTGCCGGAACTCCATCGCCATCTGCGTGACGAAGGCCACGGCTTCCGGATCGTCGCCATTGACATGGAAGATCGGCGCCTCGACCATCTTGAAGATGTCGGTGCAATAGAGCGAGGACCGGTAGTCGCGCAGATCGGACGTGGTAAAGCCGATCTGGTTGTTCACGATCAGGTGCACCGTGCCGCCGGTCCCGTAGCCGCGCGTCTGCGAAAAGTTGAGCGTTTCCTGGTTGACGCCCTGGCCGGCCACGGCGGCGTCGCCATGGATCAGCACCGGCACCACTTCCCGCTTGCCGTTGGCGCCGCGGCGCACCTGCCGCGCATAGACCGAGCCGCACACTACGGGATTGACGATCTCCAGGTGCGAGGGATTGAAGGCCAGCGTCAGGTGCATCGGCCCGCCGGGCGTGGCGACGTCGGACGAATAGCCCATGTGGTACTTCACGTCTCCGGCGACAAGCACCTGTTCCTTCTTGCCTTCGAATTCCTCGAACAGCATTTTCGGCTGCTTGCCCAGCGTGTTGACCAGCACATTCAGCCGCCCGCGGTGGGCCATGCCGATCACCATTTCCTGCACGCCGAGCGCGCCGCCGCCGCGGATCAACTGGTCCATCGCCACGATCAGCGATTCGCCGCCTTCGAGCGAGAAGCGCTTCTGACCGACGTATTTGGTGTGCAGGTAGCGTTCCAGCGTCTCGGCGGCAGTCAGCCGTTCCAGCAGACGCTTCTTGTCGTTGGCGGCAAACAGCGGCGTGGCGCGGATCGGCTCCAGGCGCGCCTGAATCCAGCGCTTCTGGCCGACGTCCGAAAGGTACATGTATTCGGAACCGATGGACCCGCAGTAGGTCTGTCGCAACGCTTCGAGGATCTCGCGCAAGTTCGGCTCGACGGGACAAGCGGCAAACGAGCCGCAATGAAAGCGCTGCCCGAGGTCAGACTCGGTGAAACCGTAATACGAAGGATCGAGCTCGGCCAGCGGCGGCCGGTCGTACCGCTTGAGCGGGTCAAGCTGAGCCCATCGATTGCCCAGGAAGCGGTAGGCATTGATCAGTTGCAATACCTTGACCTGCTTCTCGTTGTGCTGCGTCAGTGCGCGCATCGGCGCTTGCAGCGTGCCTTCCTTCGCGCGCTGCGTGAAGGAGGCAATTATCGGCGCGTGCGGAACGTCCGGCGCCGGCGACTGCCCCGGCCCGGGCAGTGCGCCCAGCTTGTCGAAGTAGTCGCGCCAGGCGGGTTCGACCGCGCCCGGGTTATCCAGGTAGCGCTCGTAGAGCTCCTCGATGAACGGCGCGTTGGCGCCGAACAGGTAGGAGTTCGCCAGCATCTGTCTCATCATGTCGTCACCTCTCTCTGTGGGGTGCGGCTGAAAACCGAGGGCGGTCGCCCGCCCTCGGTTGCCTATCGCTTGTCCATCGTGGGAACGTCGCGCTTGACGGCGCCCATATACAGCTGACGCGGCCGACCGATCTTCTGGTTCGGATCGCTGATCATCTCGTGCCACTGCGCGATCCAGCCGATGGTGCGCGCCATGGCGAAAATGCCGGTGAACAGTTGCGTCGGAATGCCCAGCGCCCGCTGCACGATTCCCGAGTAGAAATCGACGTTCGGATAAAGCTTCTTCTCAATGAAGTACTCGTCTTCCAGCGCGATGCGTTCGAGTTCCAGCGCCAGCTTGAACAGGGGGTCGTCCTGCAGGCCGAGTTCATTCAGCACCTCGTGGCAGGTCTGGCGCATCAGCGTCGCCCGCGGGTCGAAGTTGCGGTAGATGCGGTGACCGAAGCCCATCAGCTTGAAGCCGTCGTTCTTGTCCTTGGCGCGGGCAATGTACTTCGGCACGTTGGAGACGTCGCCGATCTCTTCCAGCATCTTCAGGCAGGCTTCGTTGGCCCCGCCATGCGCCGGGCCCCACAGGCAGGCGATGCCGGCGGCGATGCAGGCGAACGGATTGGCACCGGAAGACCCAGCCATGCGCACCGTCGAGGTCGATGCGTTCTGTTCGTGATCGGCATGCAGGATCAGGATGCGATCCAGCGCCCGCGCCAGCACGGGGTTCGGCTCGTATTCCTCGCACGGTGTGGCGAACATCATGTACATGAAGTTCTCCGAATAGCCGAGCCGGTTCTGCGGGTACATCTGCGGCATGCCCTTGGAATACCGATACGCCATGGCGACGATGGTCGGCATCTTGGCGATCAGGCGGATTGCCGCGATGAGACGGTGCTCCGGATTATTGATGTCGAGCGAATCGTGGTAGAAGGCCGACAGCGCGCCCACCATGCCGACCAGCACGGCCATCGGATGCGAGTCGCGACGGAAGCCCTGCATGAACCGGGTCATCTGCTCATGCACCATGGTGTGATTCCTGACGCGCTTGCCCCAGTCTTCCCGCTGCGCAACGTTCGGCAATTCGCCGTGCTTGAGCAGGTAACAGACTTCAAGAAAGTCACAATGGACGGCCAGTTGCTCGATCGGGTAGCCGCGGTACAACAACTCGCCCGCATCACCGTCGATGTAGGTGATCGACGAGTTGCACGAGGCGGTCGACATGTAACCCGGATCGTAGGTAAGAAAGCCCGTCTTGCCGTGAAGCGGGCGGACGTCGATGACTTCGGGCCCCATGGTCCCGGTGTAGATCGGCAGGTCGATGCTCTTGCCGTCGACTGTCAGCATTGCCGTGCGTTGCGCGTTCATATCATTGCCCCTGTTGTGAGGTTGTCGCTTGTCAGTCTTCTGCCGCGTCAGGCGAGACGCAGCCGTTCGACCATGCTTTTGGTTTGCGAATCGTCTGTCTCCGTTCGTCCGCTTACCAGGTACCACAGATCGTGGTCCTCCATTGCCAGCAGCTTCTCGAGGGCTGCCTCTTCCTGCTCATCCAGTTCGTCGCCGCGCGCCCAGAAGCGCTGAAAGACGATGTCCAACTCAAGCAGCGCGCGCCGGCAGTGCCAGCGCAATTTCTCCAGTCGCACGCGCCGCGCCTCGTCCATGGCCATGCCGCCGCTGGGCCGCCCCAAGGCGGCATCGCCCCCTGTGGGGGCAGCGAACGGAGTGAGCGTGGGGGCCATAGCTACACCGCCCTCCGCACCATCATGTCCTTGATCTTGCCGATCGCCTTGGTCGGATTGAGTCCCTTCGGACAGGCTTCGACGCAGTTCATGATGGTGTGACAGCGGAACAGCCGGTACGGGTCTTCCAGGTTGTCGAGTCGCTCGCTGGTCGCCTGGTCGCGCGTATCGGCGATGAAGCGATAGGCCGCCAGCAATCCCGCCGGTCCGACGAACTTGTCCGGGTTCCACCAGAACGACGGGCACGAGGTCGAGCAGCAGGCGCAGAGGATGCATTCGTAAAGGCCATTGAGCTCTTCGCGATCTTCGGGCGACTGCAGTCGCTCGGTTTCCGGCGGCGGATCGTTGTTGATCAGGTAAGGCTTGATCGAGTGGTATTGCTTGAAGAACTGCGTCATGTCCACGATCAGGTCGCGGATCACCGGCAGGCCGGGCAATGGCCGCAAAACGATCGGCTTTCCCTCGGGAAAGGTGGTCAGATCGGTCAGACACGCCAGCCCGTTGCGACCGTTGATATTCATTGCGTCCGAGCCGCAAACGCCTTCGCGGCAGGAACGGCGGAAGGCGATCGAATCGTCCTTCGCCTTCAGCTTCACCATCGCGTCGAGCAGCTTGCGGTCCGTGCTTTCGACCTCGACCGCGATCTCCTGCATGTATGGCTTTTGATCCTTGTCCGGATCGTAGCGGTAGATCTTGAATTGCAGCGTACGGTTGCTCATTTCCAAGTCCTCAGTAGGCGCGCGTCTTCAGGGCGATGGTCTCGACGGTCAGCGGCGTCAACTTCACCGACTTGTAATCGAGCCGATTGCCTTCCTTGTACCAGAGCGTGTGCTTGAGCCAATTGGCGTCGTCGCGACCGTTGGGATGTTCCGGCGTATCCGGCGCATCGTCACGCACATGGGCGCCACGAGATTCCTTGCGAGCCTCCGCCGACACCATGGTCGCCACGGCAACTTCGATCAGGTTCTCCAGCTCCAGCGCCTCGACGCGCGCCGTGTTGAAAACCTTCGACTTGTCCGCAATCTCCGTACTCAGCGCGGCCTTGTGCACGTCGCTGATCTTTTCGACGCCAGCCTTCAACAGATCGGAGAAACGGAACACGCCCGCATGCTTCTGCATCGTGCGGCGCATCTCCAACTGCGTCTCGTGAACGCTGGCGCCGCCCTTCTGGGTGTCGATGCGATCGACGCGTGCCAATGCCCGTTCGATCTCGCCCTGCGGCAGCGGTTTGTGCGCCTTGGGCGAATTCCTGAGTTCATCGACGGCAGACTCGCCGGCCGACTTGCCGAAGACCAGCAGGTCGAGCAAGGAGTTGGTGCCGAGGCGATTGGCACCGTGAACCGAAGCGCAGGCGCATTCGCCGGCGGCGTAGAAGCCGGGCACGACCGCGCTCTTGCTGTGGCCATGCGGCACAACGACCTGGCCGTGGTAGTTGGTCGGAATCCCACCCATCTGATAGTGCGCCGTCGGTACGACCGGAATCGGCTCCTTGATGCAATCGACGCCCGCGAACTGGATGGCGATCTCGCGGATGCCGGGCAGGCGCTTCATGATAGTTGCCGGGTCCAGGTGGGAAATGTCGAGCAGCACGAAATCCTTGTGCGGGCCGCAACCACGGCCCTCGTTGATTTCGGTGGTCATTGCGCGCGACACGACGTCACGCGAAGCCAGGTCCTTGGCATTGGGCGCGTAGCGTTCCATGAAACGTTCGCCCGCACTGTTACGCAGGATGCCGCCTTCGCCGCGCACGCCTTCGGTGATCAGCACGCCGGCACCGGCGACGCCGGTCGGGTGGAACTGCCAGAACTCCATGTCTTCGAGCGGAATGCCCGCGCGCGCCGCCATGCCAAGACCGTCGCCAGTATTGATGAAGGCGTTGGTCGAGCTGTAGAAGATGCGGCCGGCACCGCCGGTGGCAAAGATCGTGGTCTTGGAATGGAAGGCGACGACCTCGCCGGTTTCCATGTCCATGGCGGTGACGCCGAGCACCGCGCCTTCGGCGTCGCGGATCAGGTCGAGCGCCATCCATTCGATGAAGAACTGCGTATTGGCCTTGACGTTACGCTGGTACATCGCGTGCAGCATCGCGTGGCCGGTGCGATCGGCCGCGGCGCAGGAGCGACGCACCGGCTTCTCGCCGAAGTTCGACATGTGACCGCCGAACGGACGCTGGTAAATGCGGCCGCTGTCGGTACGGTCGAAAGGCATGCCGTAGTGTTCGAGTTCGATCACGCATTCATTCGCCTTGCGGCACATGAACTCGATGGCGTCCTGGTCGCCCAGCCAGTCCGACCCCTTGACGGTGTCGTACATGTGCCAGTGCCAGTGGTCTTCTTCCGAGTTGCCCAGCGAAGCGGCCACACCACCCTGCGCCGCGACGGTATGCGAACGGGTCGGAAACACTTTGGTCAGCACCGCGGTCTTGAAGCCGGACTCGGAAAGCTGGATGGCGGCGCGCAGGCCGGCACCACCGGCGCCGACAATCACCGCATCGAAGGTTCGCACGGAATATTTCGCCATCACAGTCTCCACAAAATCTGGGTCGTCCAGCCGGCGTAGCCCACCAGCGCCAGCAGGGTCAGCACGTGCAGCGTCAGGCGAATCGCGGTCGGTTTGACGTAATCCATCCAGATGTCGCGGATGCCGACCCAGGCGTGGTAGCACAGGCTGAGAACGAAAATGAAAGTGATGAAGCGCACGAAGCTGTGCGCCATCAGGCCGCGCCAGGCGTCGAAGCCACCGCCCGTCACCGACAGCAGCACCACCATGACCAGGGTGTACACCGCCATGACCAGCGCCGTCACGCGTTGCGCCAGCCAATCCTTGAGCCCGTAATGGGCGCCGACTACGACACGGTTCACCATAATTTCGCTCCCAGGATCGCAGTAAGTGCGAGGCTGACCACCAGCACCGCCACGGCCGACTTGCGTGCTTGCGCCTTTTCGATGCCGACGTGGACGTCGAGCAGCAGGATGCGGATGCCCATGCAGAAGTGGTGCAGGTACGCCCACATCAATCCCAGCAGTACGAGCTTCACCAGCGGATGGCCGACAACGCTCTGGAACGTGGCGATTTGTTCCGGGGAGCCCAGCGACATGTCGAGGAGCCAGATCAGGACGGGAAGCATCAGGAACAGGCCGGCTCCGCTGACGCGATGCAAAATGGAAACCCAACCGGGTAGCGGCAGCTTGATCTCGAACAGATTCAGGTATTTCGGCCGCCTCTTGGCGATCTCGGACATCGCTGGACTCCTTGAATTGTTTCAGTGCACCAATTATTGACTATAAACGCTCTTTACCGAGTTAGAAAACCCGGTTATCGATATGGACGAAGTACGTAGTTGGCTTCATGCGATTTGTCAGCCGAGTTGGTTAACGTAGGCGTGGTTGGCCGTCGAATACAGCCCGCGACGCCACTCCATGGGACGGTCGCCATAGCTGAAGCTCACTCTCTCGACGGACAGCAGCGGGCTGCCTTCGGCCACTTTCAACAGCTTGGCACCGGTGCGGTCCGCCGCCACCGCGCGTAGTCGCTCTTCCGCCCGAATCATGCGCACGCCGTAACGCGACTCGAAGAGGCTGTAGAGCGACCCCTGCCAAGCCTTCAGTTCCTCGATCGAAATGCCGGAGAAGGTGTTGCCGGGAAGGTATATCTCGTCCAGAACGACCGGCTCGCCGGAGAATTCGAGAAGCCGCCGAACGACGATGATCGGATCGGCCAGCGGGATCCCCAGGACTCTCGCGGCCTCCTGGCCTGCCTTGGCGCGCCAGCATTCCAGCGGAACGCTGCGCGACGGACCAATTTCGCCATTGAGCGCGACCAATCGCAGAAAGCGGAAGAAGGCGCGCGGGTCGTCATGGGACGCAACGAAAGTACCCTTGCCCTGGCGCCGCAACAGCAGGTTGTCCGCCGCCAGTTCATCGACGGCCTTGCGAACCGTGCCCTGACTGACGCTGAACCGGAGCGCCAATTCCGTCTCGCTCGGGATGACGTCGCCAGGCCCCCACTCTCCGTCCTCCAGAGCCTGAAGCATCAGGTTCTTGATCTGGCGATAGAGCGGGCTGAATGTCGGGGATTCCTGCGCCATGAAGCGATTCAATCACAAACCGCTTGCCAAGTCTATAGATCATCTTATATCATATACATGTGTTGATCGTTGTCGCCCTGGAAGCGAGTGCAGACGTCGAGGAATTGCTGCTATCCTGCGCCCTCGCGGCCCGTGACGCGCCCTCCAATCCAATACGAAGGAGTTTCTGATGACCAAAGCCCCTGTACGAGTCGCCGTCACCGGTGCCGCAGGACAAATCGGTTACGCGCTGTTGTTCCGCATCGCCAGCGGCGAAATGCTGGGCAAGGACCAGCCGGTCATCCTGCAAATGCTCGAACTGCCGATCGACAAGGCCCAGCAGGCCTTGAAGGGTGTGATGATGGAACTGGAAGACTGCGCCTTCCCGCTCCTGGCCGGCATGATCGGCACCTCGGACCCGAAGGTCGCCTTCAAGGACGCCCAGCAGGCCCTGCTGGTTGGCGCCAGGCCCCGCGGTCCGGGCATGGAGCGCAAGGATCTGCTGCTCGAAAATGCCAAGATCTTCACCGAACAGGGCAAGGCGATCGATGAAGCCGCCGCCCGCGATATCAAACTGATCGTCGTCGGCAATCCCGCCAACACCAATGCGCTCATCGCGATGAACACCGCGAAGAGTCTGCCGAAGACCGCATTCACTTCGATGATGCGTCTCGACCACAACCGTGCGGTTTCGCAGTTGGCCCTGCGCACCAGCGCTGCCGTCACCGATGTCGAGAAGATGGTCGTTTGGGGCAACCATTCGCCCACCATGTATCCGGACATCCGCTTCGCCACCGTCAAGGGCAAACCCGCGCCCGTACTGGTGAACGACGAAGCCTGGTACAAGAACGAATACATCCCGAAGGTTGGCAAGCGAGGCGCCGCGATCATCGAAGCGCGCGGCCTGTCCTCCGCCGCCTCGGCCGCCAACGCCGCCATCGGCCACATGCGCGACTGGAACATGGGCACCGACGGCAAGTGGGTCACCATGGGCGTCGTCTCCGACGGTTCCTACGGCATCCCGGAAGGCATGATCTACGGCATGCCTTGCACCTGCGCCGGCGGCAAGTGGGAGGTGGTCAAAGGTCTCGAAATCGACGCCTTCTCGCGCGAGAAGATGGACTTCACGCTCAAGGAACTCACCGAAGAGCGCGACGGCGTCAAGCACCTCTTCGCCTGAGCTACAGATGGCAACGGCACTTCATCCTTCCGAAGTGCTCTACGCGGGCGGCCGGCCATTTCCGGCACTAGCCGCCTGCGAACACTACGCCGGCAACGAAAAGCTGATCCTCAAGGCGCTCCAGTTGCAGAACGAACTGGGGCCGATCTTCGACATCACGGCCGATTGCGAAGACGGCGCCCCGGCCGGCGGCGAGATCGAACACGCGACGATGGTCGCCCGCCTGCTCAACGCGCCGGAGAACACGCACCAGCGCATGGGCGTGCGCATCCATGATGCCCATCACGAATTCTGGCGCGCCGACCTGGAAATCCTGCTGCGCGAAGCCGCACCGCGCATTCCCTACGTCGTGCTGCCCAAACCCACCGGCCTCGCCGACGTGCAGACGCAGCTCGCCTGGATGGCCGACACGCTGGCCCGCCACCAAAGTACGGCGAAGATTCCCGTGCATGTGCTGATCGAAACGCCCGGCGCGCTACGCGACGCCTGGCAGATCGCCGCCCTGCCGGAAATCGAATCGCTCGACTTCGGCCTGATGGATTTCGTCTCCGCGCACCACGGCGCGATTCCCGCCACCGCCATGCGCTCGCCGGGACAATTCACGCATCCGCTGATCGTGCGCGCCAAGTGCGAGATCGCCGCTGCCGCGCTCGCCAACGGCGTCGTGCCCAGCCATAACGTGACGACGGAGTTTCGCGACCTTGCCGTCGTCGCCGATGACGCCCGTCGTGCGCGACTCGAGTTCGGATTCCTGCGCATGTGGAGCATCCACCCGAACCAGATCCAGCCCATCGTCGACGCGATGCGTCCGGATTTTGCGGAAGTCGAAGAGGCCGCCGCCATCCTCATCGCCGCCCAGGACGCTGACTGGGGCCCGATCCAGCACGAGGGCCGGCTACACGATCGCGCTTCTTATCGCTATTACTGGGAACTCCTGCAACGGGCACGGTCGACTGGTATGACCGTGTCCGAGCCGGCACTTTCCCGCTTCTTCCACTCCCAACCCTGACAGAGAGAAAACGAGGATAACAACATGCTGGAAGCCTACCGAGCCCATGTCGCCGAGCGCGCCGCCCTCGGCATTCCGCCCCTGCCCCTGACCAAGCAGCAGACGGAAGCGCTGGTCGCCCTGCTGCAGAATCCCCCGAAAGGTGAAGACGCTTTCCTGGTCGACCTGATCACACATCGCGTGCCGGCCGGCGTCGATGACGCCGCCAAGATCAAGGCTGAGTTCCTCGCCAAAGTCAGCCGTGGTGGTACGCCAAGCCCGCTGATCTCGCGCGCGAAAGCGACCGAACTGCTCGGCACCATGCTCGGCGGCTACAACGTCAAGCCGCTGATCGACCTGCTCGACGACAAGGATGTCGGCCCCGTCGCCGCCACCGGCCTCAAGGGCACGCTGCTGATGTTCGACGCCTTCCACGATGTCGCCGAGAAGGCCAAGGCCGGCAACGCCAACGCCAAGGCCGTGATGCAATCCTGGGCCGACGCCGAGTGGTTCACCTCGCGCCCCGAAGTACCGAAGAAGATCACCGTCACCGTCTTCAAGGTCACCGGCGAAACCAACACCGACGATCTTTCGCCCGCACCCGACGCCTGGAGCCGCCCGGACATCCCGTTGCACGCGCTGGCCATGCTGAAGAATCCGCGCGACGGCATCACGCCCGAGAAGCCAGGCGAGCGCGGCCCGATCAAGCTGTTCGAGGAACTGAAGAAGAAAGGCCACCCGGTCGCCTACGTCGGCGATGTCGTCGGCACCGGCTCCTCGCGCAAGTCCGCCACCAACTCCGTGCTGTGGTGGACCGGCGACGACATTCCCTTCGTGCCCAACAAGCGCTTCGGCGGCTACTGCCTGGGCAACAAGATCGCGCCGATCTTCTTCAACACCCAGGAAGACGCCGGCGCGTTCCCGATCGAATGCGATGTCGCGCAGATGAACATGGGCGACGTGATCGACATCTTCCCCTACGAGAGGAAGGTCGAGAAGAATGGTGCAGTTGTCTCGACGTTTGAATACAAATCGGAAGTGCTGCTCGACGAAGTGCGCGCTGGCGGCCGCATCAACCTGATCATCGGTCGCGGCCTCACCACCAAGGCGCGCGAGTTTCTCGGCCTGCCCGTCTCCACCCTGTTCCGCCTGCCGCAGAACCCGGCCGACACCGGCAAGGGCTACACGCTGGCGCAGAAGATGGTCGGCCGCGCCTGCGGCCTCACGGGTGGCAAGGGCATCCGCCCAGGTACTTACTGCGAGCCGCGCATGACCTCGGTCGGCAGCCAGGACACCACTGGCCCGATGACCCGCGACGAACTGAAAGACCTCGCCTGCCTCGGCTTCTCGGCCGACCTGGTGATGCAGTCCTTCTGCCACACCGCCGCCTATCCGAAGCTGGTCGACATCAAGACCCACCGCACGCTGCCGAGCTTCATCACCGCGCGCGGCGGCATTTCGCTCAAGCCCGGCGACGGCGTCATCCACTCATGGCTGAACCGCTTCCTGCTGCCCGACACCGTCGGCACCGGCGGCGACTC
>PMIH01000027.1 GCA_003158255.1 Rhodocyclaceae bacterium | reverse complement strand
AGAACGGAGGTACGCCATGGTCCGCCTGTTGATCGGTTGGATACTCAACGCCATCGCCCTGCTGGCCGTGGCCTACCTGATGCCGTCTATCCAGGTCGCGTCCATCGGCTCCGCGTTGATCGCGGCGTTGGTGCTCGGTCTGGTGAACACGCTGGTGCGCCCGCTGCTGGTCATCCTGACGTTGCCGGTAACGCTCTTGACTCTCGGGCTCTTCCTGTTCGTCATCAACGGCCTGTTGTTCTGGGCGGTCGGTAGCTTCCTCGACGGCTTCTCGGTCGGCGGCTTCTGGTCGGGTGTCGTCGGCGCCATCCTGTACAGCCTGATTTCGTGGGTGCTGGCGGCGCTGCTCAAGCCGAAAGCATGAAGTCTTTTCACCGTCGTACGTCGCGTCCGGCGCCGCAACCCGTGGTGGCCGCGGCGCCCGTCGTGCATCGCGACGGCCTGCGTGCCGACCAGTTGCTGGTCGAACGTGGGCTGGCGCCTTCGCGCACCGTGGCGCAGCGGCTGATCGAGGCCGGGCGCGTCTCCTGGTCGGGTGGCGCGATAACGAAGGTGTCGATGATCCTGCCGCTCACCGCCGAACTTGCAGTGACGAACGATGAGACGGATCGTTACGTCGGGCGCGGCGGCATCAAGCTGGCCGGCGCGCTGGCGCACACGAGGCTGGAGGTGCGCGGCAAGGGCTGTCTCGATGTCGGCCAGAGCACCGGCGGCTTCACCGACTGCCTGTTGCAGGCCGGCGCCGCCAGCGTAGTCGGCGTCGATGTCGGCCACGGCCAGTTGCACCCGAAACTCGCCGCCGATGCGCGCGTCACCTCCATCGAGGGCGTCAATGCGCGCGAGCTGCAAAAGTCAGCCGTCGCGGTACGCCGCTATGATCTGATCGTCGGCGACCTGAGCTTCATTTCGCTGACGCTGGTACTGCCGCAACTGCCTGCGCTGCTCGCCGACGGCGGCGACATGCTGTTGCTGGTGAAGCCGCAGTTCGAGGTCGGCCCGGAGCATGTCGGCAAGGGCGGCATCGTCCGCGATGCCGCTCTCTACCCGCAGGTCGAAGCCAAGCTGCGGCAAGCGGCGGAGGCGGCCGGCCTGCGCGTTATCGACTACTTCGACAGTCCGATCGCCGGCAGTGGGGTTGGCAACACTGCGGGCAATCGCGAATTCTTCATCTGGACAAGAAAATGACCATCGAACTCTCCGTCGAATTCTTCCCGCCGCAAACGCCCGAGGGTGCGGAAAAGCTGCGCGCCACGTGGGCGAAACTGGCACCGCTGAAGCCGGCCTTCTTCTCCGTCACCTTCGGTGCCGGCGGCTCGACGCAGGACCGCACTTACGACACCGTCGAGGAAATCCGCGCCGCCGGCCTGCCCGCCGCGCCGCACCTGTCCTGCATCGGCTCGACCAAGACGCGGGTACGCGAAATCCTCGAACGTTATCGCGCCGTCGGCATCCACCGCATCGTTGCCCTGCGCGGCGACCTGCCCTCCGGTATGGCCGAACCGGGCGAGCTGCGCCACGCCAATGAGTTGGTCGAATTCATTCGCGCCGAAACCGGCGACTGGTTCCACATCGAAGTCGCCGCCTATCCCGAATACCACCCGCAGGCGAAGAGCCCGAAGGACGACCTGCTCAACTTCAAGCGCAAAGCCGATGCCGGCGCCAACGCTGCCATCACCCAGTTTTTGTTCAACGCCGACGCCTACGAGCACTTCGTCGCCGAGGCGCGCGCGGCCGGCGTCACGATCCCGATCATCCCCGGCATCATGCCCATCGCCAGCTTCAGCAAGCTCTCGCGCTTCGCCGACACCTGCGGCGCCGAGATTCCGCGCTGGATGCGCAAGCAGTTCGAGAGCTTCGGCGACGACGCCGCGTCGATCCGCGCCTACGGCCTCGACGTGGTGACGAGCCTGTGCGAACGCCTGATCAAGGCTGGCGCGCCCGGCCTGCATTTCTATACGCTGAACCAGGCGGGGCTGACGACCGAGATCGTCCAGCGGCTCGGCATCTAACCGGGCGAACTACCAGCGCAGCAGTCGCGGGCCGAGCAAGGCACCGACCACGGTAGGAATCGCCATGCCGAGCAGGTACCACGTCGCCAGGAAGGGTGCGGCCATCTCGGGACAATGCAGCGCATACACGGCCGTCGCCACCGCGCCGGCCAACAGCCCGGCCGCGGCGCCTGCCAGCGCGGGTTGCGTCGGCGCCAAGCCCTTCATCGCCCAGAAGGTGCCGGCAAACACGGGCACCGACAGCATGGCGATCAGCGCCGGGCACACGGCCCAGGTCTGGCCCAGCAACAAAGCCAGCCGTTCGTCGGGCGCGGCGACCAGCAGTGCGTAGGCCGCCATCAGCCAGATGACGATGACCGGCGCGGCGAGTGCCGCCGGCACGCGACCCAGCCGCACGCCCGGCCGCGCCAGGCGCGTCGCCACGTAGAGCGCCGCGACCGCCAGGCAGACCGGGAAGCCGAGCTTGATCCAGAACATGGGCAGGCGCACGGCTTCGGCGAGGTCGGCGCGAACGCCGAGCAACGTTGCCATGAGTAGCGTCGCGCCGAGCGCGCCCCAGCCGAGCGCCAGCGCATAACGGCGTGCCGTCACGCCTGACTCTACGGGCTCCGCGCCCGCGGCCAGCATG
>PMIH01000241.1 GCA_003158255.1 Rhodocyclaceae bacterium | reverse complement strand
ACCGGGCTGCCGCCGGCGTGCAGCTCGCGAATCTGTTCCACGAAGCTGGTCGGCGAACTGTCTTTGAGAAGGTAGCCGGTAGCACCGGCTTCGATCGCCGAGAGCACGTGGGCCATGTCGGCGAAGACGGATACGACCATCACGTCGCAACGATCCGGCCAGCGGCGAATGGCTTCGCGGATGAGCGTCAGGCCACTGCCGTCGGGCAGGCCCAGATCGACCAGAAGAACATCGACCGGGCCCTGATCGAACAGGGCCAATCCGTCGGCAACATTCCCTGCGCTGCCGGCAACGCGCATGCCCGGCGCCGCCGAGATCATCCGTTCGAACTCACCGCGAAATTCCGGCTCGTCTTCTACAATCAAAATCGATAGCGGTTCGCCCACGATGAGTTCGTTGTCATTGTTGTCAAGGCCGCTGTCATTCTACCTTGCCGGCTGGGGCTTCGCCGCGATCACGCCAGCATAATCGGCGTACCGCGACGGCTGACTGTCAACGTCTCCCGGCGCCGACACGTTACTGAAGGACGGCCCCGATGCTAGTATGGAAACATCGATCCTCTGGAGGAAAACCAGTATGAAGTTCGTATCTGTTGCGGTGGCTTCGCTTGTTCTGGCCACCAGTGCGTTCGCTTTCCCGGATCCACCCATGCCGGGCCGTTTGCCCGGTCCGGGCCATTTGCCTGGCCCCGGCTACGTCCCCGGGCCAGGGTACGTGCCAGGACCTGGGTATGTGCCCGGTCCCGGATATGTGCCCGGGCCGCCGGTTGTCGTCGTTCCCGGGCCGGTGGTCAGGCATCGGCGTCATTACTATCGCCCCGGGTACGTCGCGCCGCCGCCGGTGGTCATCGTCGACGACCCGTACCGGCATCGTCGCCATTACCGGGATCATCGTTACGACAGCCGATACGATCATCGGCACGACCGTTACTAGGCCGGCCGGCTAGATTCCCCACATGACGGGCTTGTCGCCCTTGAGCGAGTATTCGAGAAACTCGACCAGCGGCGCGGCTCGTTGGGCGAGGCCGACGTAGGCCCGCTTGCCGCCGCCCGGGACATCTTCCAGTTCGGGCGTATCGACGTCGCCGGCATGAAGGGCGCGGTCTGCGGCGATGGCCGCCTTGAGCCGGGCGATGGCATCGGGCAACTGCTCGACGGTGACGATGCCGCGCGTCGAAAACTCCCGACCCATGATCTCCATCATGCGCTTGGCGACATCGTCGAACATCATGATGTCGGCTGCGGCATCGGAACGGAAAACAATCATTGCGCCACCTCCGGGAGCCAGTCGAGAATTCGCTGAGCTACTTTACGCCAATCGCGCTCGAGCATCAGGCCATGGCCCAGGCCGGGAAATATTTCCGCTTCGACACCGTAGCTGCGCGCCGTCATTTCGGCGGTCGAAGCCGGCATCAGGTGGTCGTGCTCCGCCCCCAGCACCAGGAACGGCACATCCTTCATGCGCGCCGGCTTGGGCAGATCGAACAGGCTCATGTCCCAGATGGCACGGTGCGACTCCGGCTGCGAGGCGCGATAGAAACGCGTCAGGTCATCCACAGCCACCGGCTGAGCGAACAGCGCATCGCGCAAACTGTCCAGCGCCACGACACCGCCCTGCATCATGTTGTTGAGTGCCTGAAAGAGGCCGGGGCGCGAGAACATGACGCCCATGGCCGCCGACATCAGGCCTTGCGGCGGCACCGAGCACATCAAGACGGCGCCCGCGGCGGGGTGCGATTCGAGGTATTTCTGGACGACGAAGCCACCCATCGAATGGCCGATCAGCACCGGTGGTACCGGTAGCCGCGCGGCAACCTCCGCCACATCGGCTACGTAGTCGGCAATCGAAATATGGTCGAGGCGCTCGCGACCGCGGCTGCCGCCATGACCCGAGAGGCTGACGGCATAGGAAGCGTAGCCGGCATCGGCGAAGAAGGGCAGGAAGTGCTCCTCCCAGCACCAGGCGCCGGTAAAGGCGCCATGGACGAACAACAACGGCGTGCCCTTGGCGTCACCGGCCGGCATGCGTGCAAGTACTTCAAGGTCCTGAAAACGGTTCTGACTCATCAATTGAACACCTTGGTAACAGCGGAGACGCGTGCCTCATGGACGCGCAGGGGAATTTGGGCGGGATCCTGGCAGGCGCGGGCGATGGCGCCCGCGTCGACCGAACGGGCGGCCGCCACGGCGTGCCGCCACGCCTGACTTTGCGGGAAATCGCGCGCCTCGAAACCGAGCCGGCCGCGATAGTCGGCCTCGCAGGCGCCGAGCAGTTCCTCGAAGCGCTCGGGCCGACGAAAGACGTCGCAACGTTCCAGGATCGTCACCGCGGTCGTGCGCCGCAGCTGGTCGATCTTGTAGATGTCGCCATGGAAACGCGCCACCAGCAGCGCCAGCTCGCGGCACTCGACGGGCACGCGCAGGCGCTCGCAGAGCGGCCCGAGCAGACTGACGCTGCGCATCTCGTGGCCGATATGGCGCGGCAGCACGTCGGCCGGCGTCGTGCCCTTGCCCAGGTCGTGAGTCAGTGCCGCGAAGCGTGCCGGCAGCGAGAGATTCAACTTCGCCGCCATGTCAATGACCATCATCACATGCACGCCGGTGTCGACTTCGGGGTGGTAGTCGGCGCGCTGCGGCACGCCCCACAGGCGATCCAGCTCGCGCAGGATTTTCTTCAGCGCGCCAGAACCGCGCAGCACCTCGAACATGCGCGACGGCTTCGCTTCCATCAGGCCGCGTGACAATTCCTGCCAGACGCGCTCGGGCACCAGGTGATCGACTTCGCCGTCGTCGACCATGGTGCGCATCAGCGCCATGGTCTCCGCCGCCACCGTGAAATCGGTGAAGCGCGCGGCGAAACGCGCCACCCGCAAGACGCGCACGGGATCCTCGACGAAGGCCGGCGAGACATGGCGCAGCACCTTCGCCGCAAGATCGTCGCGTCCATGATACGGATCGATGAAGCTGCCTTCCTCGGCTTTGGCAATTGCGTTGATGGTGAGGTCGCGCCGCGCCAGATCTTCCTCGATGGTCACCGCGGCATCGGTGTGAAAGACGAAGCCCTTATAGCCGGGTGCGGTCTTGCGTTCGGTGCGTGCCAGCGCGTACTCCTCGCGCGTCTCGGGATGCAGGAAAACCGGAAAGTCCTTGCCGACCGGCTTGAAGCCGCGCGCCGCCATCTCCTCCGGTGCGGCGCCAACGACGACCCAGTCGCGGTCCTGCACGGGCAGGCCGAGCAGTTCGTCGCGCACGGCTCCGCCGACAGCGTAGATTTTCAATCGACCAACTCGTACGGCGTGGTTTGAAACGTCACGTTATCGCCCCGGAGCAGACATTGATGCTGTGTCGCGGCGGCCCAAAACCCCACTTCATTCAGCAACCCGACATTGACAGTGACCAGCCGACGGGCGCCAAGGCTGCGCACCGAAACCCATTTGATCTGGTAGTTGTTCAGTCGCGTCGCCTCCGCCGCCACACCCGCGTGGGCCTCGCGATAGTTGTCGACGCAACGCAGGGCAATTCGTTTGTCGTCGTCGGGCGTACCAATCGTGTGACTGTCCCCGCCCGGCGCTCCTCGCATCTTTTCTCCCCCGGCGCAGCCGCGGTCACTAAAAAATGTCTTGCCGTTCTCGTCCTTGCACTTATGCACTTCCGCCAGCGCAGTTGCGCTCGCAAGGCATGCCAATACCAGAAGGATCGGTCTTCTCATTGCATCTCCCTATGATCATCCAATCGAATTTCCGCCAACGCAATTCGACTTCCGGCATGTTATCGCCATCAGCACAACAACCTGCTCCCGCGGCGCAAGTTAGCTCTCGCTCTCCGCATTGCGGCCGATGAAGGAGATCGGAAACACCGTCTCGGTGCCGGCGCCAAAGCTCGGCACGCTGGCGTAATCGGGCATCTCGGCCGGCCGGTTGCCGTTGGCCTGCATCAGCCGCTGGATCAGCAGCTGCACCTGGCCGACCAGCCAGTCCTCTTCCACCTTCGTCGGCAGGTAGCGCAGCTCCTTGGCGCTGGCGGGAATTTCGTCCGGCAACAGGGTTTCGTTGGCAGCGAACACCGTCGCGAAGAACGGCCCGGCGACAAAACGCATGCGCCAACTGCCGGTACCGTCGGCTTCGATGATAAGGACGCGGGCGCCTTCAGCGCGCTGCTCCGCGTCGTCGGTGCGCTCGCCGAACACCGGCGAGGCGACGAAAGCCGCCCGATCCGGTTGCTGTTGCACGTAATGCACCGCCTCGTCGAAACTCATGCGGCCATCGTGTGCGGTATCTGCTTCGCTCATGATCATCTCTCTATTGTCGAATAATTCGGACATGCAATCAGAACAGAATGGCGGCTGACGTTCAACCCTTCGCCGCTTGCGGCAATTCTCGTCACGAAATCGACGGCAGCGCGAGCGGTGACACCACCTCCACGTTACCGGCAAGCGGATAGGACTCGCTAACTGGCGCGACGACATACGCCTGCGCCACACCGAGATCCTCGCAGGCGTTCCAGAAACCGCGCGTCGGCTTCGGTGCCGACGACAGCTTGATCTCATAGCCGATCCGGCGACCCGCGTGTTCCACGACGAGATCGAGCTCGGCGCCCGCCGCCGTCCGGTAGAAGCCGAAACTGGCCAATGGCGGCAACGCAGCGATGATCTGTTCGATGACGAAACCTTCCCAGGAATGCCCGGCGACGGGATGGCCGGCCAGATCGTCCAGCGTGGCAATGCCTAGCAACGCATGCAGCAGGCCACTGTCGCGCACATACACCTTGGGCGACTTCACCAGCCGCTTGCCGACGTTGGCCAGATAAGGCTCCAGCCGCCGCAGCACCATCGCATCGACCAGCAGATCGAGGTAACGCACGACTGTGGTATGCGCGACACCACCAAGCGCCGCGCCCAACTGCGAGGCATTGAACACCTGCCCTTGCAGATGCGCGCACATGCGCCAGAAGCGGCGCAGCGTCTCGGCGGGAATCGTTACGCCCAGTTGCGGCAGATCGCGCGCCAGGAAGGTCTGGATGAAGTCGCCGCGCCACGCCAGCGATTCCGCTTCATCAGCGGCGAGGTAGCTGCGCGGAAAACCGCCTCGCAGCCACAGCGACGAAACCCGCGCCGGATCGTTCGCCGTTCCCTCAGCTACTTCGCTCGCCAGAAACGGTGGCAGTTCGAGATACGCCACCCGCCCCGCCAACGACTCGGCGCTCTGCTGCAACAAGCGGCCGCTGGCCGAACCGAGCAGCAGGAAACGGCCGGGGTGCCGATCGGCATCGATCTCGGGGCGCAGCGCCGTGAAGATGTTCGGCATCGTCTGCACTTCATCCAGCACGACAAGCTGCCGCCGGTGGCGCGCCAGGAACGTTTCGGGGTCGGCGAGGCGCGCCCGGTCGGCCTCGCGTTCCAGGTCGAGGAACACTGCATCCGGAACACCCGCGGCCACCTCCCGCGCCAGTGTCGTCTTGCCCACCTGGCGCGGCCCGAGCAACACCAGCGCCGGCTGTTGCGCCAGGCGGCGGCGAACGTCAGGGAGGAATTCGCGATTCAGCATGGCTGCATTTTGAGCGATAAGCGCTCAAAATGCAATATTGATTGCAACTACAACAGCGGCGCCAGCCAACGCTCCGCTTCCGCCAACGCCATGCCGCAACGCCCTGCCCAATCTTCAAGCTGGTCGCGACCGATCCTGTTGATTGCGAAGTAGCGCGCCTCGGGGTGCGCTAAATAGAAGCCCGACACCGAGGCGGCAGGCGTCATGGCGCAGCTTTCGGTCAGGTCCATGCCGCAGTGCTTCGGCGCATCGAGCAGGCGGAACAAGTCGCGCTTGGCGGTGTGGTCGGGGCAGGCCGGGTAGCCGGGCGCGGGGCGGACGCCTTGATACGCTTCAGCGATGAGTTCGGCGTTGGTCAACTTCTCGGCTGCCGCGTAGCCCCAGTACTCCTTGCGCACGCGCTGGTGCAGCCATTCGGTGGCGGCTTCGGCGAGACGGTCGGCAAGCGCCTTGAGCATGATGGCGCTGTAGTCGTCGTGCTGTGCCGCGAACTCGGCGAGTTTCGCTTCGATGCCGATGCCGGCGGTGACGGCGAAGGCACCGGCGTAGTCGCTCTTGGGCGATACAAAATCCGCGAGGCACTGATTCGGCTTGCCGTCGGCGCGCGTGACCTGCTGACGGAGGCCGCGCCAGGTCATGACCACCTTGTCGCCATCGCGGAACTCGATGTCGTCGCCGTTCGCGTTGGCGGCGTAGAGGCCGAACACGGCGCGGGCGGTCAGCCACTTTTCCGCGACCACCTTCGCCAGCATCGCCTGCGCGTCGGCGTAGACGTTCCGGGCCTGCTCGCCGATGCGGACATCGTCGAATATTTTCGGGTACTTGCCGGCGAGATCCCAGGTCTGGAAGAACGGACTCCAGTCGATGTACTTGGCGATGGTCGCAAGGTCGAGGTCGCCGAGTGCGGTGACACCGAGCTTGGCCGGCTTGACGGGCGCGTAGCTGAACTTCGGCGCATTCCTGCGCGCGGCATCGATCGACAAGAGCGGCGTCACCTTCTTGCCGGCGTGCGCCTGTCGCGCCTCCTCGTGGGCGGCGGCAATCTCGTTGCGATAGTCGGCCGCCATGTCCTTCGACAGGAGCTTGGTGACGACGCCGACGGCGCGCGAGGCGTCCGGTACATAGACGACGGTGCCTTCGTAATGCGGCGCGATCTTGATCGCGGTATGCGCGCGGCTGGTGGTCGCACCGCCGATCAACAACGGCACCGTGTAGCCCTGCCGCTGCATTTCGGCGGCGATGTGGCTCATCTCTTCCAGCGACGGCGTGATCAGGCCCGACAGGCCGATGGCCTGCGCACCGTGCTCCTTGGCCGCGTGCAGGATCTTGTCGGCCGGCACCATGACGCCGAGGTCGACCACTTCGTAGCCGTTACAGGAGAGCACCACGCCGACGATGTTCTT
>PMIH01000259.1 GCA_003158255.1 Rhodocyclaceae bacterium | reverse complement strand
GATGTACTTCATGATGTTGCCGAAAGTGCGCCGCCCTTCCAGCACTCCCTCGTAAAGCACGTGCAGATCCTGATCGAGCAGGATCATGTCGGCGGCTTCCTTGGCGACGTCGACGGCCGAATCCACCGACAGTCCCACGTCCGCCGAGTGCAGCGACGGCGCGTCGTTGATACCGTCACCCAGATAGCCCACGACATGGCCGCTGGCCTTGAGCGCAAGGATCACCCGGTCTTTCTGCGCCGGATTGACCCGGCAGAACAGGTTGGCCTGCTCCGCTCGGACTCGCAAGGCCCAGTCATCCATCTGCGCGATCTCCTTGCCGGTCAACACACCCGTGACCGGAATCCTCAACTGGGCGCAAACATGCTGGGTCACCAGTTCGCTGTCGCCGGTAACGATCTTCACGGTCACGCCGCATTCCTTGAGCGCGGCAAGCGCGGCGCCGGCGCTCTCCTTGGGCGGATCGAGAAACCCGGCAAAGCCGGCGAACACCAGTTCCGCCTCGTCGCCGATAACGGCATGCGGATGATCCGGCCGCACTTCCCGCCAGGCGATGCCCAATACGCGGAAGCCCTCTTTCTCCAGGGCGATATGCTCGCCATGTATCCGTTCCCTCGAATCCTTGTCGAGCGGAATCTGAACTTCGCTGCCCTGTTCTTCGTAGTGCGTACACAGCTCGATGATTTCCTCGGATGCGCCCTTGACCACCAGCAATCGGCCATTGCCCTTGTCCAGCAGGACCGATACGCGCCGGCGTTCGAAGTCGAACGGCACTTCGTCGATCTTCTTCCAGGCGCTGACATCGATGTGTTCATGCGCCAGGATAGCTTCGTCGAGCGGGCTCTTGAGACCGGTTTCGAAGAAACTGTTGAGGTAGGCGAGTTCCAGCACGCGCGCGCTGGGCTTTCCTTGCGGATCGACGTGTTGCTCCAGCTTGATCTTCGCTTCGGTCAGTGTGCCGGTCTTGTCCGTGCACAGCACGTCCATCGAACCCAGGTTCTGGATGGACGCCAGGCGTTTGACGATCACCCGCTTCTTCGCCATGTGCAGCGCGCCGCGCGACAGCGTCAGCGACACCACCATGGGCAGCAGCTCCGGCGTCAGCCCGACCGCCAGCGCGACCGCGAACAGGAAAGATTCCAGCCAGGGCCGGTGCAAGAAGGCATTCACCAGCAGCACGAACAGCACCATCACGATGGTCAGCCGCATGATGAGCATCCCGAACCGATGCGTGCCGACTTCGAAGGCCGTTGGCGGCGCCTGCCGGGTGAGGCTGTCGGCGATGGCGCCGATGGCGGTACCGGTACCGGTGGTGACCACCACAAAGCGGGCGCTGCCGCTGATAACCGTGGTGCCCATGAACACCGTGTTAATGGCATCCTGTATTTCGGTAGTGCCTGCGGCGGGCTCGCCTACCCGCTTCTCGACGGGATAGGATTCGCCCGTCAGCAGCGCCTGCTTGACGAAGAAGTCGTCCGCCTCCAACACTTTCCCGTCGGCGGGGATCATGTCGCCGGCCGAGAGCACTACCAGGTCACCCGGAACCACGTCGGCAACCGGGATCTCGATCGGCTTGCCGTCCCGAACCACCGTCGTCCGCACAGAAACCGATTGCTTCAGGCTCGCCGCAGCCTTGCCGGCCCGGTGTTCTTGGACGAAATCCAGCGTGACGCTGAACAGCACCATGAATGCAATGAGCAGGAAGTTCGTAACGTCGCCGGTCAGCGCTGAAATTCCGCTGGCGACAAGAAGCAGGATGACCAGCGGGTTCTTGAAGCGCGACAGGAACTGCAACAGCAGCGGACGTTCCTGATGATCGCGGAACAGGTTGGGGCCTAACTTGGCCAGACGCGAAACCGCCTCGGCGCTCGAGAGCCCCGCACCATCTGTAGCCAACTGCGCAGGATCGGACAAAGGGGTCGCTATGTTCAGATCTCCAAAGGCCGTTCCAACACTACCCGGTAGGCTTCCATGCCGCGGTTGAGGAAGGCGTAGGCGGAGCCCCACAGATAGAGCTGGAAACGGCGATAAAGCGCCTCGCCCCAACGGCGAGTAATTTCTTCCCTCGCCGCCTCCAGATTTTGCGCCCACGCCTTGCAAGTGAGATAGTAGTTGTGGCGGTCGTCGAACACGGCAGAAACGTCAAGGTGCGTCTTCGCGACCGCAGCGAGAAAGTCGTGCAGGCAGAAATATGAATGGTCACCCGGGAAGACATAGCGCGACACGAAGGTCGGCTTGACGTGCTTCTCCCGGAACGCGCTGGCGTCGAGATACAAGCGCCCACCGGGCTTGAGCAGGTGCTCGAGTCGCCGCAATACAACCGGATAATCGGGCAAGTGCTCCATCACCCCGAGAATGACGATGGCGTCATAAGGCTCAGGCGATCGATGGACGAGAAAATCCTCGTTGAGCACCTTGGCCGGCAGGCTCAACCGCCGGATCAGATCTTTGACGAATTTTTCCGACTGATGCGAGATCGTCAGAGATGTCACCTGAATATCGTGCCGACCGGCATGCTCAGTGAAACTGCCCCAGCCGCAACCCACGTCAAGGACATGTTCGCCCGGCTTCAGACGACAGGCTTCGAGCGCGAAATCCAGCTTGCGGCGCTGGGCTGATTCGAGCGGCTCGTCGTCGCGCTCGAACACGGCTTGCGAATAGCAGCGCGTGGGATCGAGGAACTTTAGATAGAACTCATTGGGAAACTCATAGTGCGCCGCAATGGCCTGCCGGTTGGTCGTGGACCGCCCCAACAGCAATGGAGCAATGCGCCGCCACAGGTAAGTCAGCGGATGGTGATCGCTCAATGTGCCCCGAAGGCCGACGAAGCGCAGCATGTCGCCGACGACATCGAGACTGCCATCCATGTAGGCTTCACAGATTCCCAGTTCGTCGAGCCGACCGAGGGCGAGCAGTCCATTGCGATCATTGACCACAATATCGACCGCCGGCTCGCCTTCGCCGAAGCGATAGGCTCGGTTTCCCCACAATCGAATCTCGAACGGAGTCTTCACCTGATTGGCCAGGCGTCTCTGAATCCTCCGTAATATCGGGTCGTAGAACGTTGTCGACGTGGGTACGGTACCAAGACTCATCGATTGCTTTCCTCCACCGTTGCGCCGGTCGGGATTGATGGTCAAAGCCTAGTGTCATCGCCGTTGGCGGTCTGTGCGACAACGAACATATCAAACCAGGCTTCTGTCATGGCGTCGCGGCCGGAGAGATCGCTTTGTGCGCTACCGCCCAGATAATCGCCGGGCGTTGCGTCAATCTACTGCACATTCCTTGCTAACCATCCGGCGCTTGTCGGTATGGCGGGAGTCCTCGATACCAGGAGAGTTCACGTGCCGCCGGCCACCACAGCCACAACCGCCAATCGACTACTTGCTTCGCTGCCGAAAAGAGATCGCCAGCGATTCCTGGCCGGCTGCGAACCGATCAAGCTCGTATTCACTGAAATCATGGCTGAACCCGGCGAGCCTTTTCGTCACGTGCACTTCCCCACCGACGGGTTCATTTCCCTGACAACGGTAGTAGATGACGGCGCGACTCTGGAGGTTGGCCTGATCGGTAACGAAGGCATGCTTGGCATCTCGCTCATCCTCGGGGTGAACGCTTCGCCATTGCACGCTCTGGTACAGGGAGAAGGAACAGCGCTGCGCATGGACGTGGCAAGGTTTCGCCGCGAGCTTGAACAGAGTCCTGCCCTGCAACAAGTGCTCAAGCGCTACCTGTACGTGTTCCTGAGCCAGTTGGCGCAAACAGCCGCCTGTACCCGCTTCCA
>PMIH01000195.1:2137-6628 GCA_003158255.1 Rhodocyclaceae bacterium | reverse complement strand
GCCTGGCTGGCCGAAGGCACTGCGGCGTGATCAGTCTGCTGGTCACGGCCGACGAACTGATCGCACACGTCGGTGATTCGGCATGGCGCATCTTCGATTGCCGCCATGATCTTCAGAATACCGAATACGGCGCCAAGGCCTACGCCAAGGGTCATATTTCGGGCGCGCTGTTTCTGCATCTCGACCGCGATCTGTCAGGCGCGAAGACCGGCCGCAACGGCCGCCATCCGCTGCCCGACCACGCGGCTTTTGCCAAGCGCATGAGCGAAAGCGGTGTCGGACCGAATACGCAGGTGATCGCCTACGACAACGAAGGCGGCATCTTCGCTTCGCGCCTGTGGTGGATGCTGCGCTGGCTCGGTCACGACAAGGTGGCGCTGCTCGACGGTGGCTTGCCGGGTTGGCGGCGTGCGAAGCAGGCGCTGGTGACTGAGGTGCCGGTGGTCGTGCCCGCGAATTTCGAGTCGCGTCCGCAGCCGCTGACCGTAGATGCCGACTTCGTACTGAAGACGCTGCAAGCGCCAGAGGTACTGGTTCTAGACGCCCGCGCGCCCGAGCGCTTCAGCGGCGAGGAAGAAAGCCTGGACCCCGTTGGCGGACATATTCCCGGCGCCGTCAATCGCTTCTACTTTGACAACCTTGACGACGCCGGCTGCTACTTCAAGCCGGCCGACGAATTGCGCGCCGAGTTCGATGCGCTGCTGGCCGGGCGCGCTCCAACTGCCGTCGTGCAGCAGTGCGGCTCGGGCGTCACCGCTTGCCACAACCTGCTGGCAATGGAGATTGCCGGCTTGAATGGATCGAAGCTCTACCCTGGCTCCTGGAGCGAGTGGTGTTTCGATCCTGCGCGTCCGATTGCAACCGGAGAATAAGATGAATCGCATCGGCACGCCCCTGTCGCCTTCGGCCACCAAAGTCATGCTGCTCGGCTGCGGCGAATTGGGCAAGGAAGTCGTCATCGCCCTACAACGCCTTGGCTGTGAAGTGATCGGAGTTGATCGTTATGCCGACGCGCCGGGCATGCAAGTCGCCCATCGCAGCCACGTCATCACCATGAGCGATGGCGCTGCCTTGCGGGCGGTCATCGAAAAGGAACGGCCACATCTGGTGGTGCCGGAAATCGAGGCCATCGCCACGGCGACATTGGTCGAGATCGAGCAGGAGGGTTGGACGGAGATCATCCCGACCGCGCGTGCCGCGCAACTGACCATGAACCGGGAAGGCATCCGCCGCCTCGCCGCCGAAGAACTCGGCCTGCCGACCTCGCCCTACAAGTTTGTCGACTCGCTCGCCGAATTGCAGTCCGCTATCGATGGCGGCATCGGCTACCCCTGCGTCGTCAAGCCCGTGATGTCATCCTCCGGCAAAGGCCAGTCGCTGCTCAAGTCCGCCAGCGACGTCGAGAAGGCATGGAACTACGCACAAGCCGGCGGGCGCGTCGGCCTTGGGCGCGTCATCGTCGAAGGCTTCATCGACTTCGACTACGAGATCACCCAACTCACCGTGCGCGCCGTCGGCAGCGGCGGCAAGGTCGAAACCTATTACTGCGAGCCCATCGGACATGTTCAGGTGAACGGCGACTACGTCGAATCATGGCAACCCATGGCAATGTCGGCGGATGCCCGAAGGACGTCACGCGACATTGCTCGTGCCGTGACCNNGATGTCAGCCTGCGCCGCCCCGGCGCCTCGGCCGTGATCTATGGTGGTGTCGACGCAAGAGGTATCGCTTTCGAAGGCGTGGCGGAGGCACTCGCTGTGCCCGAGTCGGATCTGCGCCTGTTCGGCAAGCCGGAGAGTTTCGTCAAGCGGCGCATGGGGGTTGCCGTCGCCAACGCCGACAGCACCGATCAGGCACGCACCCGCGCGAAGCAGGCGGCGGCCTGCGTCAGGCCGGTCAAGACATAGCCGTCATATTCATATTGCATTATTCACGGAATGTCGCAACTGGACGACGGTCTTCCATTTGCTTCGGTGATGCTAGGCTTGAATAGTTCGTCAGCACGCTATTGCGCGGGCGCCAAGAAATGTCCAATACCCGTAAGTTGAAAGCCTTTTCCGATATCGTCGCTTCGAGCGTCGTCGTCACGTTGCTCGCAGCAGGATGCGGTGGTGGTGGAGACTCTAGTCCTGCTGCCGCGACCAGCAGCAGTAGCGGCACGACCGGCAGTAGTAGCGGTAGTTCTAGCGGTTCAACGTCGATATCCGCAGGCTCGTTGGGCTTGACCGAATGCGTAGCCGGCTCGGGCCATGACTATCAAGTGGGACCGAACGCCGGGCAGCTCGCGTCTCTGAACCTGGTTCCATGGGAAAGCCTGGCGCCTGGCGACACGGTGCGGATCTTCTACCAAGCGACATCGTACAAGGGCAAGTTCCTGATCGCGAGCAGTGGCACCAGCGGCGCGCCGATCCGGATATGCGGCGTCAAGGGACCGAACGGCGAACGGCCGACCATCGATGGCAACGGTGCGACTACAAGAACAGCGGCAGCTTTTGCCAGTCTCTACGGATCTACAACCTCTTGCGGCAGTTCCTGCAACGGGCAATCGCCCAGCTATATCTACCAGAATCGCGCCGTCATCTTGGTCAAGGCCAATCCGGCCAACTACACGGGCTACCCGGCTTACCTTCAGATCGACGGTCTCCGGATTACCGGCGCCGCGTCCGGCAACACCTTCACAGACACCAACGGCACCGCCCAGGTCTATGCTCCGGCGGCCGATGGCAGCTTCGGCGCCTGCATCTGGATCGATCGTGGCCAGAACATCACCATTGCCAACAACGAGATCGACAACTGCACCAACGGCCTCTACAGCAAATCCCTCAACGACGGTGACTACGCCGTCACCAAGAACATTAGGTTGGCCGGCAACTACATCCATGGCAACGGCGTCGTCGGCGATGAACACCAGCACAACAGCTACATGGAAAGCGTGAATATCGTCTACGAATACAACCGCTATGGCGCACCGCGCAGCGGCGCGCTGGGTAACGCCATCAAGGACCGCTCGGTGGGAACGGTCGTGCGCTTCAACCGCATCGAGGAAGGTGCTCACGCCATCGACCTCGTCGAGGCCGAGGATTTCCAGGTGATCGCGACCGCCTTGGCCGCCTACCGGACTACTTTCGTGTACGGCAACCAGATCGTCAAGAATGGTGATTCCGGCAGCTTCATCCACTACGGGGGCGATCACTACGGCGGTTCGCCCGCAACCACGATCACCGATATGACTTGGGGCGAAGCCATCTTCCGCAAGGGCACGCTCTATTTCTTCAACAATACGATCTACGCGACGGGTAGCGGCGTCCAATTGTTCCAGGTTTCGACCACCGATGAAGCAGCGCAGATCTGGAACAACATTTTCTACTGCGATGCCAGTGTTGCCGCGGGTTACTGCAACATGCGGGCGACGAGCGAAGTTGCTTCTGCCTGGACTCCGGGGGGCATCGTCAATCTGGATGTCAACTGGATCAATGCCAACTGGTCGGATTCCGATCCCTACCATACCGTTCCGGGCACACTCAGCGGCCAGGCTAAGCTCATCACCGGTGCCACGGCCCCCATCAGCCTGACGACCTTGATTCCCATCGCCGGATCGGCGGTCATTGACAAGGGGGTTGCGGGGCCGGCAGCGGCGTCGGCGTATCCGGTGAATGCCCAGCTCAGCAGCGCCTTCGCACCTGCAACGCGGTCAGTCAATGGTGCTGCGATCGACCTCGGCGCTATCGAAAAGTGAAATGAAGGGGGGCGACCCTGTACCAAGGAGCCAGTTGTTCGCCCCTTCAACTTCGCGGGTTCGCCGCGCTCAAGCTGGAATATGGGCGCCTACTGACGGACTCGTCGGGCGCTCAGACCTTCAGGCTGATCCGGCCTTTGGTACGGCGATCGAGGTTGCCCTTGCGGGTGTCCAGTGTCGTCGCCCGGTTGTCGCGGCGGCGGTCGTTCTTGCGCCGTTCTTCTATGGGCGCAATGGCACCCTCGCCAGCCTGAGCATCGGCCATTGCGGTGTCTTCTGCGCGTTTCGGCTCGTCGCCACTATTGGATTGCATTTCCGCGGGCGTGCTGGCGCCGTCGCCGATCGCGGCTGGCTGTGTGACCGGCTCGAAAGCCCGTGTGAGGCTCGACTTGACGGTCGATGTTCCTCTGGCGACGAATGTTAGAAGGCGCGCTTTCATGGAGGACAGGACAGCAGCGGTCCGCTGAATGCCCTCTTTACGGCAGTCCTGCGTATATCTTTAGCCGTGGCGCGTCAGCGCCCAGCGCACGTGTTCCCGCACCAGTTCCGAATCGTCGTCGCGGCGGGCTTCAAGTGCCGCGATGACTTCCAGGCTGGTTGGTGCGTTGCCCAGGGCCACGGCGATGTTGCGCAGCCAGCGTTCATGGCCGATGCGGCGAATGGCTGAGCCAGCATGGCGTACCACGAAGACTGACTCTGACCACGAGAACAGTTCCACCAGCGTCGCCCGATCCAACCCGTTGCGCGGCGCGAAG
>PMIH01000195.1:0-2117 GCA_003158255.1 Rhodocyclaceae bacterium | reverse complement strand
GTCGGGCAGGCGTCGAGGCAGGCGCGGCAGGTCCCACAGTGGTCGGTGACCGTTTGGTCGGCCGGCAGCGGCAGATCGGTGAAAATTTCGCCGAGGAAGAACCAGGAACCCGCGTTGCGATCAAGCAGCAGCGTGTGCTTGCCGCGCCAGCCGAGTCCGGCACGGCTGGCCAGTTCCACTTCCATCACCGGCGCCGAATCGACGAACGCGCGGTAACCGCCGGGGCCGACTTCGGCCGCCAAGCGGTCTGCCAATTTCTGCAAACGGGAGCGCAACACCTTGTGATAGTCGCGGCCGAGCGCGTAGCGCGAGACATAGGCGCGGCTGCTGTCGCGCAGGTTGGCCTCGGCATCGGTTGCATCGGGTCGGTAGTCCAGTCGGACAACGATCACGGCGCGTGTGCCCGGCAGCAACTCGCGCGGATGGGCACGCTTGGTGCCGTGGCGAGCCATATAATCCAGCTCGCCGTGGTAGCCGGCGCTCAGCCAGGCGGCGAGGTTTTCTTCGGCACCGGGCAGCTCGGGGCCGGCAATCTGGACTGCCGAGAAGCCTAGTTCCCGGCTCCAGTCTTTGATGCGTGCCGCCAGTGCCCGCGAATTTTCGGCATCCATGCCAGACATTATGAATCAGCCGCAATCGTTCTTTCTAGCCGACGAGACCGCCACCCTGGCGCTGGGGGCAGCCTTCGCTTCGTGCATGCAGCCGGGCCTGGTGATTTATCTCGATGGCGACCTTGGTGCGGGCAAGACGACCCTGGTCCGCGGCCTGCTGCGGGCGCTCGGCGATAGTGGGCCCGTGAAAAGCCCTACTTACACATTGGTTGAAATTCATGTAGTTTCTGGATTAAACTTGTATCACTTTGATTTTTATAGATTCAATCAGCCGGAAGAATATCTGGATGCAGGCTTGGACGAATACTTTACTGGCGATGGTGTTTGCTTGGTCGAATGGCCGGAGCATGCGGAGCCGTATTTGCCCGCCGCCGATCTGCACATCCGTCTCCAGGTCGATGGTGCGGGGCGCACAGCACACATCGAAGTCGGCAGTGAGCCAGGTCAGCGATGTCTGACGAATTCCGCTCTTCCCGCCGCGACGTCCTCCGCTACGCTGCCGCCAGCCTGACGCTGCTGGTCACGCCTTTCGGCCGCGCACTGGCCGCGACAGCGCCGACGGTGCTCGGCGTGCGCGTCTGGCCCGCGCCCGATTACACCCGCATTACGCTGGAGCACGACCAGCCCATCCAGTTCACGCACATGCTGGTCAAGGATCCGTACCGGTTGGTGGTCGACCTTGAAGGCGTCGAGTTGAATTCCGTGCTTGGCAGCCTGCCGGGCAAGATCGCCGAGACCGATCCTTACATCAAGCTGATCCGCGCCGGCCGTAACCGTCCTGGCGTCGTACGGCTGGTGATCGAACTCAAGGGCGAGGTCAAGCCGCAGGTGTTTACGCTCAAGCCGGTCGGGGACTATGGTCATCGGCTGGTGCTTGATCTCTATCCGGCCGAGGAAGCCGATCCGCTACTGGCATTGCTCAAGAGCGAGGACAAGCCAGGTCCCCGGCCAGAGCCACAGAAGACCGAGCGCCCGGAAGTTTCCCGGCTCGTCACCATCGTTCTCGATCCCGGCCACGGTGGCGAGGACCCTGGGGCCGTGGGGCGCGGCGGCCATTATGAAAAGAATGTCACGCTTTCGATCGCGCGCAGGCTGAAGTCGAAGATCGATGCCGAGCCGAATATGCGCTCGATGCTGACGCGCGACGGCGATTTCTTCATTCCGCTGCAACAGCGGGTGCACAAGGCGCGGCGGGTGCAGGCAGACCTGTTCGTCTCCGTGCATGCCGACGCTTTCGTCAAGCCGACAGCGCGCGGCTCCAGTGTTTTCGTGCTATCGGAGAACGGCGCATCTTCGACGGCCGCGAATTGGCTGGCACAGAAGGAAAATGCGGCCGATCTGATCGGCGGTGTGAACTTTGGCTTCAAGGACCAGCACCTCGCCCGCACGTTGTTCGACCTTTCGCAGACGGCGACGATCAACGATAGTCTCAAGCTCGGCAAGGACGTTCTCGGCGAGCTGGGTCGCATCAACACCCTGCATCGAGGGCGCGTCGAACAGGCCGGC
>PMIH01000080.1 GCA_003158255.1 Rhodocyclaceae bacterium | reverse complement strand
GGCTTATCGCGCGATCGAAGCGGCGAGCCTGATCGTCAACTCTCCCCAATACGTGGTGCAGCAATGAACCATTGCAACCCTGGCGACTTCGGCGTCAACTTCCTGGCCAGTCCTTCACGCCGCGAATTCATGCGCCTGGGCGCGCACGGCGCCGCGGCAACCGCGCTGTGGCTCACTCTCGGCGGCCAGGCCCGTGCTGCCGCGGACGTCAGCGGCTACAAGGCACTGGTGTGCCTCTATCTGGTGGGCGGCAACAACGGTTTCAACATGCTGGTGCCCACTACCAGCGCCGGCTACAGCGTGTACGCCGCCAGCCGCAGCAACCTTGCCATACCGCAGGCTTCGCTGCTGGCCCTGAACGGCACCGCCAGCGACGGCTACGCCTATGGCCTGCACCCTTCGATGGCCGCCACGCAGGCGCTCTTCAACGCCGGCCACGTCGCCATCCTGGGCAACGTCGGCACGCTGGTGCAACCGACCACGCTGGCGCAAGCCAAGGCGGAATCAGTCACGCTGCCGCGGCAATTGTTCTCGCATCTCGACCAATCCACCGAATGGATGACCAGCCTGCCCGACCAGTCCACGCGCACCGGCTGGGCCGGCCGCATGGCCGACGTGCTGGTGCAGCAGGGCTTCGCGCCCAAGCTCGCGGTCAACCTGACCCTGGACGGCAGCAACTACTGGCAGGAAGGCAACGTCACCCAGCCCTACCCCGTGAGCGCCGGCGGGGCGCCAACCCTCAAGGTTACCGAAGACCCGTACTACCGCGACGGCGCGCGCCAGCAGGCTGCGCAGGCATTGATCGCGCTGGCGCGCGCCGATGCCAACCTGATGACCGCAGAATTCGCCAACCTGCTGGTCAGCTCTGCCAACAAGGTGGCCATCGTCAACAACGCCCTCACCGCCGCAGGCACCCTGAGCACCCCCTTCCCTGCCATCGCCAACGACGGGGACCTGGGTCAGCAACTGAACCAGGTGGCGCTCACCATCAAGGCCCACGCCGCACTGGATGCGCGACAAATCTTCTTCGTGCAGATGGGCGGTTTCGACACCCACGACGACGAACTGGCGACGCAGGCTTCGCTGCTGAACATCGTCAGCAGCAACCTCAATGCATTCTCGAACGCAATGAACGAGATCGGCATGCAGAACAACGTCACGCTGTTCACCATGTCCGAGTTCGGGCGCTCGCTCGGTTCCAACGGCAACGGCTCCGACCACGCCTGGGGCAGCCACCACCTGATCATGGGCGGTGCCGTGCACGGCGGTTACTACGGGCGCATGCCCGACCTGGCGTTGGACGGTGCCGACGATGTCGGCGACGGCCGCGTCCTGCCCTCGACGTCGACCGATCAATACGGCGCCACGCTGGCGCGCTGGTTCGGCATCGACGACGCGCAACTGGATACCGTGTTTCCCAACCTCGCACACTTCCCGACGCGCACGCTGGGCTTTCTCGGCTGAGTGCGCGGCACTCCCGGAAATCGCCTGCGCCTGGCTAAACCGAACGCAGGCCGAGATGCTCGACGAAAGGATCGAAATCCCGGTCGCTATATAGCAGCGGCAACCGGCTCTCGATGCAGCGAGTAGCGATGATCGTATCGATCGTCTTTCGCACCGTCACGCCAAGCGCCCGCAGGGTACGAAAGTTCTTGGCCGCCTGCACGGCGACGTCTTTCCCGCCCAGTTCGACGATAGTCAGCGACGTCAGCAGTTTGCGGGCCTGATTGAAGTCGCGGTCGCTCACGAAGCCCTGTAGCACTTCGGCAAGAATCAGGTCACCCGTGGCGATCGGCTCCGTGCCCAGCAACGCGTCCAGCTTGTCCGCCTGTGGCGTCGCCGTGCCGCGAAAGTAGTCGATCCAGACGCTGGAATCGACCAGGATCACCCGTCGGTCCTCATTGAATCAAGATCGCCCTGCCAGTCGAGCTTGCCGCGAAAACGCCGTATCGCCTCCTGTTGCCGCAAGCGCAACAAGGTGCGCAGCCCCAACTCGACCGCCTCGCGCTTGGTGGTCAGCCCGGTTGCCCGCAACGTGTCCTTCATCAACTTGTCGTCGATCACGATGTTGGTTCGCATGATGTGTATCCTTTCATTAATATCTACACATTATAGCCGCCTTACGCCATTCCCATCCGGTCGATGGGACTCACCACGCCGCGCCCGCCGCGGTTCAACACGTGCGTGTAGATCATGGTCGTCTTGACGTCCGAGTGACCCAACAGCTCCTGTACCGTGCGGATGTCGTAACCGGATTCGAGCAAGTGCGTCGCAAACGAATGGCGCAACGTGTGGGGCGTGGCCGGCTTCGCCAGCCCGGCGTCGCGCAGCGCCTGCTTCATGGCGCGCTGGATGCAGTGATCCAGAAGGTGGTGACGACGCACCGCCCCCGAACGCGGGTCCATGGACAAGGCTGAGGCTGGAAACACGTACTGCCAGCCCCAATCTTTCCCGGCTCCGGGGTACTTGCGATCCAACGCATAAGGCAAACCGGTTTCGCCGCCGCCGGCACTCAAATCGCGCTCATGCAGGGCCCGCACGTGCGCCAGATGATCGCGCAGCGGAACCGCCAACGTCGCCGGCAGCATGGTCACTCGGTCCTTGAAGCCCTTGCCATCGCGAATCAAAATCTCGTCACGACCAAAATCCACGTCCTTCACGCGCAAGCGCAAGCACTCCATGACGCGCATCCCGGTTCCATAAAGCAGGCTCGCCACCAACCAGTGCGTGCCGTGCAGCCGCCCCAGCAGCGCCAGCACTTCCTCGCGCGTCAGCACCACCGGCAATCGCCTTGGCGCCTTGGCCTGCTGCACGTTGTCCAGCCACGGCAGCTCTACCTCCAGCACTTCACGGAAAAGAAACAGCAACGCGCTCTTGGCCTGATTCTGGGTCGACGCGGCCACCCGCCCCTCGACCGCCAGATAGGTCAGAAAAGCCTCGACTTCGGGCGCCCCCATCTCCCGCGGGTGCCGCTTGCCATGATGCCGGATAAATCGTTTAATCCAATCCAGATAGGTCTGCTCAGTCCGCAGGCTGTAATGCTTGAGGCGAATTTTTCCACGGACTTGATCCAGCAACCGAGGCGAACTCGAAATTCCACCAGATGAAATATGCGCATCCGCCATTAGGTTCTCCTAAATTTTGCCAACCCATTGATGGAACGAGCATAGCATGAGTAACTGGTTTTTTATACAGCCAACCGTCGGAAAGTTTTCCGACGGTTTTAGGCAGATGACTTTACGTTGGGCGTCTAAACATCGTGCCGCGTAGAAAACGACTCCGGAGCGTGTGCCACAGCATTGCTCACCATGCCGTGAGCGGCTTGTCCTATGTCCATCCGCACGTCTTGCGTGCCTGCCGAAGCGCGGGCATTGGCGACATGCAAGTCAATTTACTTTTAGCCGACCCTTGCCCACCTCAGTTCGTTGAAATCGAGCCCTTGAGGTTGTCACTGAAGGCGCTTCGCGAGAAATTTGAAACCATTTTGGCCAGCGAGGGGTTCTTCGTCTCTGATCTGTCGCTTGCCACACTTTGTTTCACGCCTGACCCCGGTAAGGACGACTATTGCACCATCTGCCACGCAACGCTCAAGAGCAAAGACCAAGAGCTGGTTGAGTACATAGTCAACTACCTTGGGCAAACGCTAGACGCCCAATCGGGTACGGGCCGGCTTCTAACCGGACCTCCCCACACCACCCGGCATGCGGGTCCGCACCGGGCGGATCATCATCAGGGCGCACACGATATCCCTCATACGTAGCAGTGAGCCATCAGCC
>PMIH01000142.1 GCA_003158255.1 Rhodocyclaceae bacterium | reverse complement strand
GCGGTAATAGAGTTCAAGCGATCCGGCCTCATCGGGCGCAGCGACGATGGCGATTTCTCCGTCGTCGCCGAATCGTGCGCGGGCATCGTTCAGGGTGCTTTTGCCAGTAGTAAGGCCGAAGACGCGGGAGTTGCCGTCCGGCAACACGTCTATTTGCCAAGGCAAACCCTCGACAGGTTTTCCGACATGGTTGTCGGGCGATGGCGACATGAACATGGGGGCGACGATGATTGCGATGATAATCGCCAGAGCAGCGAACAGTAGCTTCATGGGTATGTGTAGTGGGGTTAAGGCCAACCGAAGAGCGCGCAGTCTACGCTGACGGTGGCGTAGGCGGCAAGGCTGAGCATGTGTCGGTCAACCCCAAGGCTCCGCGAACGTTGTTGCTGTCTAAGGCGAGTGCGCTTCGCATCACGGAGAGAAGTAAATGGGCAGTCTTAGTGAAGAATCGTTCGATGGATTTCTCGATTCATTGAAGCACGCAGGTATTGCGATCATCAACGAAGGTGAATTGCGTCAGCGCCTGGCCGAGGCGCAACGCTGGCGCTTCGCCTTTGCAACGCTGGCCGCCAATGGCCGCTCGCTTGGCATTCGCTTCGTCAATCGTCGCGAAGGTGCCAACGATGCGCAGATATGGAACACGTTTGCCCGCTTCCATTTCCCGACCCAACTTCAGGCTGCTTTTGCCGACAGCCTGAAGTCGGAGCACTGACCGTCGCTATCGGCTGATCGGCTTGTAGCGGACCCGATGCGGACGGGCCGCATCTTCGCCAAGCCGCTTCCGCTTGTCCTCCTCGTATTCCTGGTAGTTGCCGGCATAGAAGAACCATTGCGAGTCGCCTTCGCAGGCGAGGATGTGCGTAGCGATGCGGTCGAGAAACCAGCGGTCGTGCGAAATCACCATCACGCAGCCAGCGAATTCCAGCAACGCGTCTTCGAGAGCTCGCAGCGTTTCCACGTCGAGGTCGTTCGACGGTTCGTCGAGCAGCAGCACGTTGCCGCCCTGGATCAGCGTGGTCGCCAGATGCAGCCGGCCACGCTCGCCGCCGGAAAGATTACCGACGATTTTCCCCTGGTCGCCACCCTTGAAGTTGAAGCGGCCGAGGTAGGCCCGGCTGGGCATCTCGAACTTGCCGACGGTCAGGATGTCCTGACCATCCGAAACGGCCTCGAATACTGTCTTCTCGTTGGCGAGCCCTTCACGCGACTGGTCAACTGACGATATTTTTACTGTCGGGCCGATGACGATCTCGCCGGTATCCGGTTGCTCTTTACCTTGGATCATGCGGAACAAGGTCGACTTGCCGGCGCCATTGGGGCCGATGATGCCGACGATGGCGCCAGGCGGCACCTTGAACGACAGGTTGTCGATCAGCATCCGGTCACCGAATGCCTTGGAAACGCCGTTGAACTCGATGACTTCGTTGCCGAGTCGCTCGCCGGGCGGAATGAAGATTTCCTGCGTTTCGTTGCGCTTCTGGTACTCGAAACTGGACATTTCTTCGTAGCGGGCGAGACGGGATTTGCTCTTGGCCTGGCGCGCCTTGGGGTTCTGGCGCACCCATTCGAGTTCCTGTTTCATCGCTTTCATGTGCGCGTCGACCTGTTTCTGCTCGGTCTCCAGGCGTGCTTCCTTTTGCTCCAGCCAGCTTGAATAGTTTCCCTTCCAGGGGATGCCCTGGCCACGGTCGAGTTCGAGGATCCATTCCGCCGCGTTGTCGAGGAAGTAGCGGTCGNNTGGTCGGCTCGTCGAGCAGCAACATGTCTGGCTTGGCAAGCAGCAACTGGCAAAGGGCGACGCGGCGTTTTTCGCCGCCGGAGAGGTTCTTGATTTCGGCGTCCCACGGCGGCAGGCGCAGTGCATCGGCGGCGATTTCCATCTGGTGCTCGACGTCTGCCCCGGAGGTGGCGATGATGGCCTCGTACTTCGCTTGTTCCTCGGCCAGCTTGTCGAAATCGGCATCGGGTTCGGCGTAGGCGGCGTAGATTTCTTCGAGCTTCTTATGGGCGGTGACGACTTCACCCAGTCCGGCTTCGACCTCTTGGCGCACGGTGTTGTCGGGATTCAGCTGCGGTTCCTGCGCCAGGTAGCCGATGGAAATGCCTGGCAGCCATTGCACTTCGCCGTCGAAGTCCTTATCCGCGCCGGCCATGATTCGCAGCACGGTGGATTTGCCTGACCCGTTCAGGCCCAGGAGGCCGATCTTGGCGCCGGGAAAGAAGGAAAGGGAGATGTCCTTGATGATCTGGCGCTTGGGCGGAACAATTTTGTTCACGCGCAGCATCGACATTACATATTGGGCCATGGTGCGAGAACCTGAGGGTGATTCGGGAAGGCCGAGAGCTTACCGGACCCTGGCGCCAAATGCGACGCCCGAGCAGAAAATCAGCGGTAGTTGGTGCCGACGGAGATAAATACCATTCTCGACACCGGATTGGCTGGGCCTTCGGGGTGGAAGTATTGCTCGGAGCGATCGGCAATTTCCTGATGGCTGGCGCCCAGATTGATTCCGGAAAGGGCAACTTCGACATCCTGACGACCGACGTGGAAGCGTCGGGCGACACGAAAATCGACTGTCGTATACGCGGGTGCAATGTATTGGGACTTGGGCACATAACCATCCCCCCGGCCAAGGGCCCCATGCGGAAGACTGTCGCCATGCTCGACCAGCCTCCGCCCCAATCCTGGAGCCAGCTCAGGCTGGCGGTATAGGGAGCGGCGCGATTGGCCACTGCCGGGTTGGCCGTTCTCCGATCGATGACGCTATGGTTGAGTATGATCTGGCTGCCAGCGAACGGATGCATCTTGATCTGGTATTCAAGGCCGACCAGGGTGACGGGTTCGCCAAGATTCTGGTACTGCGTAGGCAGTATGTAGGTGGCCAGGAGTGGATTGTCGGGCGTGGTCGGTGCGCCGGTTCGAAGCACGAAATCCGTGATGCGTTCGCGAAATACGCGTAGGTCGACCGTGGTGTTAGCAGGCTGGAAGCGCCCCAGGTAACCAATTTCTGCGCTGTCTACACGCGGGCGGCGCAGTTCCGGGTTCGGCACGTAAGGGCGCGCCATGATGCGGCCATCGACGGGATCGAAAGCGCGCACATCGCAGTAGGTCTGAAAGTCGTTGCGGTCACGCCATGCCCGGGCGTAGCCGGCGCGGAAGGTCGTGTCGCCGGTGGCCTGCCAGTTCAGAAACGCGCGTGGGGAAAGTCGCGCGTGGTCGTCGGAGTACTTTTCGACCGTGCCGGCGATGTTGGCCAGCCACGACTGCGCAACACGCCATTCCAGATTGGCGAAGAGATGGAGGAGCCGGTTGGACAGCCGCCCCCTGTCATAGAAGAGCGCCGGGGCATCCAGCCACTCGTCGCTCGCCTCGCCTCCCCAGACAACTTGCGTCGATCCGGATGGCGCAAACCGATGCTGGATTTCGAGGCTCTGGCTGAGGGTGTCCCGGTCCTGGTTGAGCGGAACGTAGGCGAGGCGAGCGTAGGCAAGGTCCGGGCGCGGCCCGACGGCCATCCAACTATCGCGCAAACTGGCCTGTTCGCGGGTGAAGTTCACCAGCAGTTCCTCGTTTGCCGCCGGCGTGTGACGCCACTGGCTCTGGAAAGCCAGATTTCGGCTGTGCCAATCGCGTTCTTGATTGCTGCCGAACAGTGAGTCTGGATAGCCGGTGCCACGTTTGGCCTGACTACCGGCAAGGCGTAACGTTAACTCGTCCTGATCAGTGATCCGGTGGTCGCTACGCACACTGAACAGGTCAACCTGGCTGCTATCGGTGAGATTCTTGTAGCCGTTGTCGTGGCGTGAGGTGGCGGCCATCCGCACAGTTTGGCCGTCGCCACCGCCGGCCCAGTCGACGTGCAAGTCGCGGATTCCGGGCTCGCCGAGATTCGCGCTGACCTGGTATCCCGGCGCATCGCTCGAATGACGGGTAATGATGTTGATGACGCCAAGAAATGCGTTGGGGCCGTAAGTCGCGGTGTTGGTGCTGCGAACGACTTCGATGCGCTCGATTTCCTCGATGGTGACGGGCAGGGCATGCCAATCGACGCCCGAGAAAATTCCCGGGGAGTAGATGGCTCGACCATCGATCAGGATCTGCATTTCGGCGGGCGAATCATTGCCCATACCGTGATAGGCGACCCAGTTGTTGCCGGCCCGCTCCTGGCCGATTTGCATCCCCGGCACGAGCCGGAGCAGGCGGGCCAGGTCGCGATAGCCTGAGGCACGAATCAGGTCGCGATCGAGAATCGTGACCGCTGCCGGTGCCTCGTTGAGGGGTTGCGGCAGCCGTGAAGGCGTCAGGACGATAGGCAACCTGTCGAAGTAGCCCCCGGCTCCGGGTGGGGCGAGGTCATCCTCGGCCCATGCGCTGGTCGCGCCAAGACCTACAAGAAGCAGTGCAGATAAACTCTTTACAATCAATGTTATGAAACTAGTTATTAATGTTTATGTGTAAGTGTCGTCTGTATTACTTTTGGTATGTCAAACCGACATCGGCATGATGACACTCAGGCGATTTTCTCGTCAAGATTGATGTCGACCATCAGGTCGTTGGAAATGCGCTCAAGTTCAGCCGTAAGGGCGCGGGCATCGAGGTCCGGACTGGCGAGGAGGTCGATGTCGGCATGGAACATGATCTCGGCTGACATGGGGGCGCTGGCGGTGCGGGTGGAAAGGTCCTCGACGTTCACCGCGTGCCGCGCCAGCACCTGCGAAACCTCGCGGACGATGCCGATGCGGTCATGGCCGACCAGGGAGAGCTTTAGTCGGCGTCCCGCCACGGCTGACTTTGGCGCGGACGATTCGGCGGCTGTAACGTTGAGTCCGGCAAGCGCCGCCAGCGCGGTCTTGAGTGCATTGGCACGGTCTTCCGGGACGGCAACCTCGACGATGCCGGCGAACTTGCCGGCGAGGTGCGACATCGACGATTCAAGCCAGTTGCCTTGATGCGCCGAAATGGTGGCGGAGAGTTCGCCGACCAAACCAGGACGGTCGTCGCCGATGACGGTAAGGATCAGGAACAGGTCAGACATGGGCGTAATCCTCAAGTGGCGGGCAGGCGCAGAACAGGTTGCGATCCCCGTAAACGTCGTCGATGCGATTCACGAAGGGCCAGAACTTGTTTTCGGCGACCCAGGGCAGCGGGAATGCGGCTTCCTTCCGCGAATAGGGTCGATTCCAGTCGGTGTCGGCGAGGTCGGCTTCAGTATGCGGGGCGTTCTTCAGCGGGTTGTTGTCGGTCGGCCATTCGCCGCGCTCGATCCGGCGGATTTCCTCGCGGATGCTGATCATCGCACCGATGAAGCGGTCGAGTTCGGCGTTCGACTCTGACTCGGTCGGCTCGACCATCAGCGTCCCGGCAACCGGGAAACTGACCGTCGGCGCGTGGAAGCCGTAGTCCATCAGGCGCTTGGCGATGTCGATTTCGGCGATGCCGGTTGCCGCCTTGATGGCGCGGATGTCGAGGATGCATTCGTGGGCGACGCGGCCTTGGCTGCCAGTGTAGAGAACCGGATAGTGCTCGTTGAGGCGCGCCGCGACGTAGTTGGCGTTGAGGATGGCGGTTTTGGTGGAGAGCGTCAGCCCTTCGCCGCCGAGCATGGCGATGTACATCCAGGAGATCGGCAGGATGGCGGCCGAGCCCCAAGGCGCGGCGGAAACCGCGCCTTGCCCCTGGTTCGGGCCGGCGACGGGTTGTACGGCGTGGTTGGGCGCGTAGGGCGCAAGGTGCGCCTTTAGGCCGATCGGTCCCATGCCGGGACCGCCGCCGCCGTGCG
>PMIH01000215.1 GCA_003158255.1 Rhodocyclaceae bacterium | reverse complement strand
CGTCAGGGTCCAGGTACTGGTGGCGTCGAGCGTGACCATCACCGAGCCGGCTGTGTCGGCGCCGTTGATGGCGCCGGTCAGACTCGACATGCTGGCGAGGGACAGGATCGCCGAACTGTCGGCATCGACCATCACGCTTCCGGAAAGGGTCTGGCCGATGGCGTTGAGCGTCACCTTGCTGCCACTGGTTCCGGCCACGACCCGCAATAGCGCGGAAGTCGACGGGCTGGAAATATCCACGCCTTTCAGCGTGATACTGGTCGTCTGGTTCAGCACATAGAAGGCCGAGCCGCTGGTGCTCGACGAACTCCAGATGTAGCTGCCCCCGGTGATGTTCAGTTCGGCGGCGCCACTGCTCGTCGCACTGTCGTAGATCAGGATGCCACGGTTGTCGTTGGCGTTCGTGCTCAGCAAGTCGCCATTGTTGATCGTGATGGCGCTGGCGCCTTCCAGGACGACGACTTCGGCGGCGACCGAGGTCAGCGAAGCGTGGGTACTCGTCGTGCCCGTGACCGTCGCCGCGCCGGCCTTCGTGGCGACGACGGCGTGCGCGTAGTCGCCCGACGTCGAGATATCGACCTTCGAAAGCGTAACGTTGGCGCCCAGCCCGGTCGCGAACACGGCGTTGGCGTACCCCGTCGTGGTGCTGATTGTGCCGCCACTGATCGTTATGGAACCACCGCTCGTGGTCGTGGCACTTGAGCCGTAGGCCAGCACCGATGCGCTCAGGCCGTACAGGTTGGAATCGCTGTCGGAGGACGTCGTGGCGCTGCTGATGATGGTCGGCGTGATCAGCGTGATCGCTGTGCCGCTGTTCTGTGCGCAGAAGGCGCTGCGGTCCTGCTCGCCGGAGACGGTGAAGCTCGGCGATGTTGCGGTGCTGCTGCCACTCTCGAGCGCGTAGGCGGCGGTTCCCAAACCACAGTTGCCGGTATAAGGCGTGTCGGTGGTTGTGTTGGTGGTTGTATCGCTGGTCGTGCCGCCGCCACATCCGGTAACGAGGACAAGAACGCAAACGGGGAGCGCGTGGCGAAGGTGCGGGAGCATGGACATTCCTCGGGATCGGTGAAGGTTGCATGCATTGTCGGTTTCACCCGTGTAAGGCAGCGTCAACGCAAGTAAAACTGCGCAAAGAGTCTGGCCGGCACGCGGATAAAGGGTTGGTCAGCTTCCCCGGTCCGTTCGCAAGAAGGACATTCGCCATGCTTCTCGTCGAAGTTGCCGACCATGTCGAGACGTTGGCGCGCCGGATCATGAAGCACTGCCCCGACCCCGCGCAGGCTGCCGCTTGTAGTATTTCCTCGTTGGAATCGCGCTACCATCCGGCCTCCAACGAGCCAGCCGTATCTATCATGCTTTCCCTGACCTTCACTGCCGACGATGGCGAATCGCTGCATGTCTGGCGCCACGGCGAGCAGGGTCCCGCCGTCGTCTTCCTGCACGGCTGGACCGCCAGCCACCTGGAATGGTCGCCTTTCGTCCACGAACTGGCGCAGCACCATCGGGTGTTCCGCTGGGACGCCCGCGCCCATGGCGGCCACGCGCCGCTGACCGGCAACGGCGCGACGGCGGCACGCATGGCGCGCGATCTCGACAACATGATCGACGCGCTGCAACTGCATGGCGCTTGCTTCGTCGGCCATTCGATGGGCGCGCTCACGCTGTGGCAGTACGTGCGCGATTGCGGTACCGCCAAGATTGGTTCGCTTTGCTTCATCGACCAGTCGCCCAAGCTGATGACCGATGCGTCGTGGCAACTCGGCATCTATGGTGACTTCGACAAGCGTCGCTCCGCTGCCCTGCTGGCCAACTTGCGCGAGGACTTCGCCGAGGGCGTGCTGCGCCTGGCGGCCTACGGCCTCAACGATCTGGCGCGCGCCGGCTATGACGCCAACAGCCGCGGCTGGCAAAAGTTGCGCGAAGCGCTGCGGACGCTGCGACCGGAACCGCTGATTTCTTGCTGGGAAGATCTGGTCCGCCTCGATCTGCGCGAGGTCATGCCGTGCATCGATCGGCCGACGCTGCTGGTGCACGGCGGCGCCAGCAATTTCTACCCGATCGAGATCGCACACTGGCTGATGGCGCGGCTGCCGCAGGCTCGGCTGAGCATCCACGAGGATGCCAACCACTCGCCGCACCTCATGGACCCGCGCCGGTTCCTTGATGAACTCGGTGTGCTGCTGGCGGAATCTGCCCAGTTGTTGCCGACTGCCGGTGTTCAAGGTCGAACATTGGGTTTGTAAAACCGGATTGCGTTTCTTCCGGCCTCTTTTGCTTGATACATGGCCTGGTCAGCCCATTTGAGGATGTCGTCCGGGCTGGCTTCATGGTCCATGAACACAACGACGCCAATGCTCGCCGAACAGCGGTGTTCAACGATGCTGTCTGCCTGCCCTTCACGCTTGATGTTCAGCAAGTAGGTCTCGGCCAACCGCGTGCGAATGTTCTCAGCCACGACCTCGGCTTGAGATGTGGATTTGGCTTTCTTCGTGTTCAGTTCGCTGAGCATCACCACAAACTCATCGCCGCCAAAGCGCGCCACGGTATCCATTTCGCGCACACAACGCCGTAATCGGTTCGCCACTTCGATCAGCAACAGGTCGCCAACGAAATGCCCATGTTCGTCATTCAGCGGCTTGAAATTATCCAGGTCGACAAACATCAATGCGCTATGGCAGCCACTGCGTTTGCTGGACGCGAGGGTCTGGTTTAAGCGGTCATTGAGCAAGCTACGGTTGGGCAGATGGGTGAGCGGGTCGTAAAACGCCAATTGCCGAACCTGATCCTGGATCTGCTTGCGCTCGGTGATTTCCCGGGTGATGCCGTGGTAGCCGGTGATCGTGCCGCGCTCGTCCCGCACAGGCTTGGAGAAGACCTCGCCCCATAGCACCCGCCCGTCCTTGCACCGATGGGGGGCGTCGAAGGTTAGAAAGCCCAATCGAGCGCCATGCCGCTCCGCCGCCTGTCGCTTGGCCATCGCTTCTTTGCTGATGGCGATGCCTTCGTCGGTGAACAACTCAAACACATGATGACCGATCACCTCTTCCGGCTTGTAACCGCGAAGACGCTCGTCAGACGGGCTGATATAGGTGATGTGAAGATTCTCGTCGGTCTTCCACAGCACGTCCGTGGCGTCTTCGGTCAACTGCCGATAGAGCGCCTCGCTTTCGTTCAGCGCCTTGGTGCGCTCCTCGACCAAGGCTTCAAGTGCGCGGTTTCGTTCTTGCAAGTTCTGAAGCGGATAAACCTCGCCGTCCTCTACCAGGTGATAAGGGATCGAGATGCCGCTGTGGACGATCTTCCAGTTCTCGCCTTCATGGCGATAGATCAGGACCAGTCGCGCCACCTCGCGCGCGAGGATGTGGTCGGGAATCGGCAGGTGAATGTGAAAGAAGGCCGTCACAACCACGACGTCGTCGCTCAGGTCCTGCAGTGAGATATCCAGCATCTCAATACGAATGCGACCTTGCACTTGCGCGAAGTCTTGGCGGGTGATCTTCACCCACTCTTCCCGGCTTGTGACCAGAAAGTTGCCACCGCCGGTATAGCCGCTGAAGTTATCGCTGAAGTGCGTTGTCAGCCGATCATCACGCGAGGCGTACATCTCGATGTACTCGTCAAACAGCGCGCGAATCTGGCGATGGCGGTCAGAATGGAGGGAGGGCGCTGGCATAGGAAATATATTATGACCTTGGCGACAACTCTTGGGGGCTCGATGGCGCGCTGGGGCCGCCGATGCCTCACATGGACGTCAGACTGAAGTAGGATCTCGCTCATTGCAAACCGAGGGCACGATCATGGCAACAAGCACGGCAAAGGGGAAATCCACGAAAGCATCGAAGTCCAGCGAGGTCGTGATCTCCGGGCGGGGACTGTCGTTCTCGGTGCTCGACATCGACCAGGAAACCTTCGAACGGTTCACCCGGTCGGGTATTTCCAGTGAGGAATTCAACGACCTCCGGGAGCAGTTGGACGACGCCGACAGCTTCATCACCGCACCCTTCCTCGAAGAAACCACCGTCGCCATCGACGGCAAGGAGTTCCATTCCTCGTGGGACAGCATCAAGGGGCAGTGCCGCGGCGCGTTGCCGGAAGTCACCAAGGTCTACGCCGTACCGTCGGGCACGTATTCCGTCGTCCAGGAATGCATCCACGAAGGCGATTTCGCCAAGACGCGGATCGCCGGCTTCGATCCTGCCAAGCTGAAATTCGACATCGAACATGTCGAACTCGCCAAGGGCCGGCGGCACGTTCTCCTCGACCCGTACTACAAGGGCGATGCACTCGCATCGGGCGACACCGTGAGCGACTCCGACATCTACGTGGTCGACGGCAATGGCAAACGCTACGAAATCAAGTTCGCCATTGGTGTCGTCGTGAAGGACGACCAAGCCCGGTAATCAATCCGGGGCGCAGCGCGAACTCGACATCCGGCGCCGTGCGCGCCGGCTTCGCAGGCGCCCGGGGAGCCGTGCCACCACGGCTGACTTTCAGCCGCTGCGAGTATCGATTGCGTCCCGGTACTGCAATGCGGCATGATGCGTCTTGCATTTGGGTTCCCCTAAATTTGCACAATGCCTTGATTTCCTCGAGACAATCTAATGCCACAGGATTTTGTCCGTCGCATTGACGGAAAGCTATCCGTCACTTGTCGGCAGCACACTTTACGTTAGGGGCCTCAACACACATGCCCTCGCACGCCGCAGATTTTGAAACCCAGCTCGAACTTTTCAGAACCGAAGCGGAGGGCGCAATCCAATTCTTCTACGCATGGGACGCAGTCCATGCTGTTGCGGCAAAAGACAAGGCGGTCTTTCGGTTGCTGAACCAAGCACCGCTGTTCTGGAATACGAATCTCGGCGCGCTTCAAACATCAACGCTGGTGGCGCTTGGCCGAGTGTTCGACCCTGATCCAAAGAACCATAGTGTTACCCGGCTACTGTCTGTCGCACACGCGAATCTGGGCATCTTCTCCAAGGATTCACTTGCAGCGCGCAAGCGCAAGAGCAGTGCGAACGCGGACGAGTGGCTACCTGAGTACCTACAGACCGCGTACGAGCCAAACGGTAACGACTTCAGAAGGTTGAAGCGCCACGTCGCGGATCGACGCAAGATATACGAGGCTAACTACCGTCCCCTTCGGCACAAGGTGTTCGCTCACCGTGGCGTTGCCACCCGCGTTGAAGTCGGCGAGTTGTTCGCAAAGACGAACATCAGAGAAATGCAGCAGTTACTGGTCTTCCTCGGCCGCCTCCATGAAGTCCTTTGGCAGTTGTATTTCAACGGGCGAAAGCCTACGCTCGTGCCGGCGCGCTTCTCCGTGAAGCGAATACTCGAGCAGCCATCGCCCAACGCCAAGAACGGAAAACTACAGGAGCGTCTGGTGCATGAGACAAAAGCCTTTCTCGCAGCGCATGCGAAAGACGCCTCTCAAGTAAGTCATCTCAAGTGATTGATTTGTATACTGGTGGTCGTGACTTACTTTGGGGCGATTTGCGGCCGCGGCCCGATTACTTCGCTAATCGGGTAAGGGCCGGCTTCTAA
>PMIH01000137.1 GCA_003158255.1 Rhodocyclaceae bacterium | reverse complement strand
TACGCGCATGCCGAACTCCTGGTGGGCCATTTCGCGGCCCCGGAAACGCAACGTAATCTTCGCCTTGTCGCCTTCCTGCAAAAACTTCACCAGATTGCGCAGCTTGATCTGGTAGTCGTTCTCGTCCGTACCCGGACGGAACTTGACTTCCTTGACCTGCACCTGCTTCTGCTTCAGTTTCGCCTCGTGCGCCCGCTTGGCTTCCTGGTACTTGAATTTGCCGAAGTCCATCATCTTGCAGACCGGCGGCTGGGCCAGCGGGGCGATTTCGACCAGATCGACTTCAGCTTCTTCAGCCATCTGCAAGGCGGCTCGAATCGCCACGATGCCTAGCTGCTCGCCTTCCACCCCAACTAACCGAATTTCGGGTGATGTGATCTCGTCATTGATGCGCTGCGATTTATCCTGAGCGATGGTTCTGGACTCCCAAAAATCAAAAAAATCAGGCCGCCACGCCCCTTTTCTGTTTTTCCTGCAACAGGCGTTCAATCAAGGCTTCCGGGGACATCTGCCCGAGATCCTGATTGCCCCGGGCACGAATGGCGACCAACCCCGCAGCCTTTTCCTTGTCGCCGATGACGACGAAGTAAGGCCGCTTCATTAAGCTATGTTCTCGTATTTTATAGTTAATCTTCTCGCCACGCAAATCCGCGTCAACGCGCAGGCCGGCGGCACGTAGCGATTGCGTAACGCGCTCGGCATAATCTGCCTGATGCTCGGAGATACTCATTACCACCACCTGCACCGGCGCCAGCCAAAGCGGCAGCGCGCCAGAGTGGTTCTCAATCAGGATGCCGATGAAGCGTTCCAGCGAACCGAGGATCGCCCGATGCAGCATCACCGGTGTGTGGCGGGCGTTGTCCTCGCCGACGTACTCGGCGCCCAGGCGGCCCGGCATCGAGAAATCGACCTGGATGGTGCCGCATTGCCATGAGCGACCGATCGCATCCTTGATGTGGAACTCGATCTTCGGCCCGTAAAAGGCGCCCTCGCCCGGCAATTCCGTCCATTCGAGACCTGATGCGCGCAAGGCGTTGCGCAGGGCCGTCTCGGCCTTGTCCCATACTTCGTCAGCGCCGACTCGGCTGTCTGGCCGTAGTGCCAGCTTGACGGCAACGTCGGTGAAGCCGAAATCCGCGTAGACCTTGCGCACCTGTTCGTTGAAGGCCGTCACTTCGGGTTGGATCTGGTCTTCGGTGCAAAAGATGTGGCCATCGTCCTGGGTGAAGCCGCGCACGCGCATCACGCCGTGCAGCGCGCCGGAAGGCTCGTTGCGATGACAGGAGCCGAATTCGCCATAGCGCAACGGCAGGTCACGATAGGAACGCACGTCGGTATTGAACAACTGGATGTGGCCGGGGCAGTTCATCGGCTTGACACCGTAATCGCGGTTTTCCGACGCCGTGGTGAACATGTTCTGCTGGAAGTGCGCCCAGTGGCCGGATTTCTCCCACAGCGAGCGGTCGAGAATCTGCGGGCAGCGAACTTCCTGATAACCGTTATCACGATAGACGCGGCGCATGTACTGCTCGATCTCCTGCCACACCGTCCAGCCGTGCGGATGCCAGAACACCATGCCGGGCGCTTCTTCCTGCAGGTGGAACAGGTCGAGCTGACGGCCGAGCTTGCGGTGGTCGCGCTTCTCGGCCTCCTCGATCATGTGCAGGTAGGCGTCAAGTTCTTCCTTCTTCGCCCAGGCGGTGCCGTAGATGCGCTGTAACTGCTCGTTCTTCGAATCGCCGCGCCAGTAAGCACCGGCGACCTTCATCAATTTGAACGCCTTGAGCTTGCCAATCGAGGGCACGTGCGGGCCGCGACAGAGGTCGACGAAATCGCCCTCGCGATAAAGCGAAACATCCTGATCGGCGGGAATGGCGGCAATCAACTCAGCCTTGTACTTCTCGCCGATGGACTTGAAGAACTCGACCGCCCTGTCGCGCTGCCAGACTTCGCGCGTGATCGGGAAATCCTTCTTCGCCAGTTCCGTCATGCGCTTTTCGATGGCTTCGAGATCCTCGGGCGTGAACGGACGCTGGTAGGCGAAGTCGTAGTAGAAGCCGTTGTCGACGACCGGGCCGATGGTCACCTGTGCGTCCGGGAACAGTTCCTTCACCGCATAGGCGAGCAGGTGGGCGGTCGAGTGGCGAATGACTTCGACACCGTCGGCGTCCTTGTCGGTAACGATGGCCAGCTCGACGTCGTGATCGATGACGAACGAGGTATCGACCAGCTTGCCATCAACGCGGCCAGCGAGCGCGGCCTTGGCCAGGCCGGCGCCAATGTTGGCGGCCACTTGGGCAACAGTGATGTTCTGGTCGAAACGGCGTTCCGACCCGTCGGGCAAACGAATGACTGGCATGGCGGCATTCCTGGAAAAAGAAAATGCGGCAGAGCCGCACTTTTGTCTTGGAATCATAGCACAGGGCAGGCGCTTCAGTGCCCGGAGAGCCGCATGGTTACGGCCACGACATGCAGCAGCAAGAGCGCCGCGCCGAAGTTGTGGGCAACCGCCAAAGGCAGCGGAAGGGACAACAATACATTGGCAATGCCCAGGCCCAATTGAAGCACGAGCGTCACCGTCAGAACGAAGGCCCAGTTGCGCCATCCCGGCGACGCCTTCAAGCGCAGGATCAATGCACCGACGGTGAGAAACACCAGCAGCGCGCCGAGGCGATGTGCCCAGTGAATTGCAGTCAAGGCTGCGAAGGGCAGTAGGGTGCCATCTCCCGTATAGCCAAGTTCCCGCTTGAGCGTGAAGCCATGGGCGAAATCCATGCTCGGCAACCAGACGCCCTGACAGGTCGGGAAATCCTGGCACGCCAGTCCCGCGTAGTTGCTACTGACCCAGCCGCCGAGACCGATCTGGATCACGAGCAGCACCAACGCCGCGATCGCCAACCGGGCGGCGCCCGGCGGTACTGCCTGTCGCGAGCAGGTATTGCGCTCGGGCATGGCCAGGATCGTCAATAAGCCGATGATCGTCATGCCGCCAAGGAGATGCGCGGTCACGATCGCGGGCTTCAAGAGCAGCGTGACGGTCCACATGCCAAGCAAGGCCTGGAAGACGATGGTTCCGACCAGCAACGCCGCCACCAGCGGTCGCCGGCGCCAGGCCAGGACGCTGGCCGCGAACACGACCAGTCCGAGCGTGCCGGCGACGTAGCGATGGATCATTTCCTTCCAGGCCTTGCCGGCTTCCACGGGTTTGCCGGGAAATGCTTGCTCGGCGGCGACATGCTCGTCCGGATGCTCGGGTACGCCGACCAGCTTGCCATAGCAGCCGGGCCAGTCCGGGCAGCCGAGTCCGGCGTCGGACAGCCGCACATAGGCGCCCAGCGGCACCACGAACAGCGCGACGTACAAGGCCAGCAGGGCGATCAGGCGCGCACGGGGCATCGATTAGAAGCGCAGCAGACGGTCGACGATCAAGGCGGTGAACAACAACGTCAGGTAGAAGATCGAGTACTTGAACATCTTGCGGGAAAGTGCGTCATCGTAGTGCCGGACCAGGCGGAGCGCATATCCTATGAAGCCCGCGTCGAGCGCCAACGCAGCCGCCAGATAAAGCCAGCCGCTCATGCCGATCCACACCGGCAGCAGTGTCGCGGCCGACAGCAACACGGTGTAGAGCAGAATGTGCCGGCAGGTGTATTGCAGGCCGTGCGTGACCGGCAACATGGGTAGCGAAGCACGCGCAAACTCGTCACGCCGATAACAGGCCAGCGACCAGAAGTGCGGCGGCGTCCAGAGGAAGATCAGCAGGAACAGCGTGAAGGCTTCGATGCCCAGCGTGCCGGTCATTGCCGCCCAGCCAAGCGCGGGCGGCATCGCGCCGGCCGCACCGCCGATGACGATGTTCATCGGCCCCATCGGTTTCAGCACCACGGTGTAGATGACTGCATAGCCAAGGAAAGTCGCCAGCGTCAGCCACATCGTCAGGTCGTTGATCCACGCATGCAGCAGCCAGAGACCGACACTGCCAATCAGCGTCGCCAGCGTCAGCGTCTCGGTGGCGGAAATCGCACCGCGCACGGTCGCCCGCATCTTGGTGCGCGCCATCAACGCATCACTGGTCCGCTCGACCAGACAGTTGATCGCCGCCGCCGCGCCGGCGACCAGTGCGATGCCGATGGACGCGACGAAGAAACGCATCGGCTGGGCCATCGCGGGATCGGCCAGCCACATGCCGATCATGGCGGTGAACACGATCAGCGTATTGACGCGCGGCTTGCACAGTGCGAAAAACGCCGACAACTTTTGCCCGAGAGTTAGCCGCGAGACTTCGATTGTCTGCATGATCAGCGCTCCAGAGAGGAAATGTATTCGGCAACCGCCACGATCTCGCTTTCGTCGAGACGGGCGGCGATGTCGCTCATCACGTGGGCCGGATCGTTATTGCGGCTGCCGTCGCGATAGGCATTGAGCTGCTTGACCAGATAGTTGGCATGCTGACTGCCGATGGCCGGTGCGAGGATTACCGGCGGCCTGACCATGACCTTCGCCCAGTCGCGATTGCCGACGCCGTTCAGACCGTGGCAGCCGACACAGGCCGCGATGACTTGCGGGCGCCCTTTGCCCTTGAAGAATATCTGCTCACCCTTGGCCAGCAGATCCTTTTGCGCCGCGTCCTGATGGCTGACTTTCTGGCTGGCAAAATAGGCAGCGATGTCGGCGATGTCCGCCTCCGGTACCATCTGCGCCTGCGGCGACATCTGCTCGTTGCTGCGTCGCCCCGCCTTGAAGTCGTGGATCTGCTTGACGATGTATTCCGACAACTGGCCGGCCAGTTTCGGCCAGGGTGGCGCGGGATCCGGAAGCGGCTGACTGTTGCCGTCCGGTCCATGGCAGGCCATGCAAACCGCCGCCTTCTGCTGCCCGAGTTCCGGATTACCGACTGCCGACGCCTGCAAGCTTGCGAGCGCTGCCGCAAGCACAACGAGAGTGCTCCTTCGCATCTTCGTCTCCTCCGTCAGGTCTGGTACTGCAACAGCTCTTCTTAGTTGACTTCGTTGGTCAATTATGCGACAAAATGCCGCATAAGGTGAAGGGTGGCGATTTGTTTTTTTGTCCGCCACGTTGTCAGCGAACAAAACAACAAGAACCTGACGGAGGAGACAAATGGAACACCACGCCGTTCACGGCGAGGCCGCGCATGCGCATTGGGACACCAGCGTCTGGCCGTTCGTCATCAGCTTTGGCATCCTGGCGCTGGTCCTGGCCTTCTCCTTCAACTTCGTTTACCACCAGCCATTCGCGGCCGTGATCTGCATCGGGCTGGGCGTGCCCATGATCGTCGCCGGCATCGCCGGCTGGGTCCACGAGTCCATGGGCAAAGGCGAGGGGCTTTCCTACGGCGCGATGGGCTGGTTCATCCTCGCCGAGGCGATGATCTTCGCCGCCTTCTTCGTCACCTACTGGTACATGCGCCTGAAGGCGCCCTTCTGGCCGCCCGAGGGCACCGTCGAGTTGCCGAAGATCATGCCGCTGGTGATGACCGCCGTGCTGGTCAGCTCCTCGCTGACAATCCACTGGGGTGAGCACTTGCTGCACAAGGGCGATCAGGCCGGCTTCCGCAAGTGGCTGCTGATCACCATCGCGCTTGGCGCCTCCTTTCTGAGCATGTCGGCCTACGAGTGGTCGCACCTGATCCACGAAGGCTTCAACATCGCCACCAACATCTATGGCACGGTGTTCTTCTGCATCACCGGCTTCCACGGCGCGCACGTCTTCATCGGCCTTTCCATCTTCATCGCCGGCCTGCCGGTCGCCATGAAGTCACGCGCCAGCGAAGGCTTCGTCCGAACGGCAGGCCTCTACTGGCACTTCGTCGACATCATCTGGTTCTTCGTCGTCTCGCAGGTCTACTTCTGGTAAGCCGAGGGTGACCGGCAAATGGCACCTCAGGCTTCCGATGTTGCTGGCGTTCGCGCTTGCGGCGACGCCGGGCTTCGCGGCGGACTTGCAGAACCGCGACTCGGTGGTCGATCCATCGCTGATGCGCATCGACGAGCCGAAGTACCTGGGCAAGCCGCTCGCCCGCGACACGACCTTCACCAACGCCGACGGGCAGACGTTCGGCATGCAGGACGTACTCGGCAAACCCGTGATCCTGCTGCTCTCCTACTACGGCTGCGACGGCTCCTGCCCGACAATGAACGCCAACCTGGCGCGCGTGCTGAAGGACGTGCGGCGCTTCAAACTGGGCGAGGACTATCGCGTGCTGACGGTTTCGTTCGACGCCGCGGATACGCCGCGGACAGCCGCGGCCTTCCTCGACAAGACCCGCGCGCTGGCCGGCGGCGAAAGTCAGTCGTGGCGGCACGCCTTGCTGCGCGGCTCGCCCGACGATGTGCGCGCCTTCGCGAACAACGTCGGCTTCCACTTCTTCTGGTCGCAGGAGGACAAGGTCTTCCTGCATCCGAACGTGCTGGT
>PMIH01000052.1 GCA_003158255.1 Rhodocyclaceae bacterium | reverse complement strand
GCCGCTTCGATCGCGCGATAAGCCTTGTAGGCAGCGCTGCTGGTGGCAATGCCCTTGACGTAGTTCACCAGTGTCGTGCGCATGGCCGCGGGCATGCTGTTTTGCATGAACACCAGCGCCAGCCGGTCGACCAGCGTTTCGGGGGTATCGGCCACGGCTTCCCATTCGGCCGTGCGCAGAATCACGCTGTTGGCGTCCAGCCACTGCGTTTCGTCGTAGCCGTCGGGGCTGAAGTACGTAGTGCCGGTGCTGTCGATGAACTGGTAGGCCTGGCGCTCGATCAGGTTCAGCGTGACGATGGCGCTGACCTCGTTGGTGATCTGGAATTCGGGCGCCACCATGCCGGCTCGCGCCAGCGGCCCGGCGCGCACGTAGTCGGGCACGAAGAAGTTGAAGACGGTGGGCGAGTGCATCGGCTGCTCGGCAAAGTAGTAGCGGGCGGCTTCGACAATGCTGTATTCGTTGATGGCGCCATGGCTGTCGGCGGCGTCGAACGCGCGCCACACGTGCGTCATGCGCAGCAGGGGTTCGCGCAGCTTGCCGTAGGTGGCGCCGCCGGGCGTCACGGCCTCGACGTCGGTGAGGATGGCGCGGGCCACGGCCAGCAGGTCGCCGCGCACGCCGCTGCCGTTGTTGTTGAAGACCGAGGCCACGCGGCCGACGTAGCCGGGGCTGGGGTTGGAGGTGACCAGCCGCTGGATGAGCTGCTTGCCGATGAACGGTCCGACGTTGGCGTGGTTGAAGATCGTATCGAGCGCGATCTTCAGGTCGCCCGCCGCGCTGCCGCCGGCCGGTACTTGCACGCCATTGAGGATGGTCTTGGCGTCGGTGTCGTGGTGGTTCTCGTAGGGCACCATCGGGTCAAGGTAGTTTTGGTCGTAGTCCCAGGCTTCTTCGCCGGTGTGCCCGGCCGCGCGACCGGCCCAGCCGGTGAATACGCGCGCCAGCGCCATCACCTCGGCCTGGCCGTAGGTGGGAATCGGCTTGCCGCCCGCGTCGGTCTTCACGGTGCCGTCGAGGTTGAGCTTGACCAGGCCGATGCTGAACAGTTGCATCACCTCGCGCGCATAGTTCTCGTCGGCGTGGCGGCCCGTGGCGGGGTCGGGCTTGTCGTTCTTGAGCATGTTCAGGAACAGGCCCATTTCGGGGCTGAGCGTCACGTCTTCCAGCAGCGTGCGGTAGTTGCCCAGCGCATTCTTCACGAGCACGTCGTAGTACGCGGCGACCTGGGCGTTGTTGCCGGTGACGCCGTCATCGGAGATGCCGATCACGAAGATCTCGGAAAGCGCGAAGGCCATGCGCTGCCGCAACTGGTCCGGCGCCTGGACCGCGTTGCGCCACCACAGCGGTATCCATTCCGTGGTGGCGACGTTGCGCACGAGCGCCAAGGTCAGGCTGGGTGTGGCGGCGGCCTGTTCGGCAAACCACTGGGCATAGGTCTGGCTGGCGGCGGCGGTGACGGTGGCGTAGGTGGGGCCGAAGGTACCCTGCGTGAGCAGCCGGGAGGCGGCCGTCTGGCCCATGGCCGTGCCCGTGTCACCTCCACCGGCACCGCCGTTGTTCGAACTGGAGCCGCCGCCGCCTCCCCCACAAGCGGCGAGCAGCGATGCTGCCGCAGCGGCCGCAGCCAACGCCGATCCGGGCGCGGCGGCTTGTTCCGCGTCTACCCTTTCGCTCACATGCGCCTTGTCCATTTTGGCCCCTCCCGGCCGTCTTGTATTTGACGATCAGCCTACGACGAAAGGCGCGAACCGGCATTCTGTCGTTAACCGGATACAGTCGGGCGGCGTGCCGCCACGACTGACTTTGGCGCCCAACACCTGGGCAATTTGTAGTACAACGCGGCATGTCAGATTTGTTTTCCACCACCGCCCACGCGCCGCTCGCCGAACTGCTGCGCCCGCAAACGCTCGCCGACGTGATCGGGCAGACGCACCTGCTTGGCCCCGGCAAGCCGTTGCGGCTGGCTTTCGAGTCGCGCACGCCGCACTCGATGATCCTCTGGGGCCCGCCGGGCGTCGGCAAGACCACGCTGGCGCGGCTGATGGCCGATGCCTTCGACGCCGAGTTCATCGCGCTCTCGGCGGTGTTCTCGGGCGTCAAGGACATCCGCGCCGCCGTCGAGCAGGCGGAGCTGACGCTGGCGCAATCGGGCCGGCGCACGCTGCTGTTCGTCGATGAGGTGCATCGCTTCAACAAGTCGCAGCAGGATGCCTTCCTGCCGTTCGTCGAGCGCGGGTTGCTCACCTTCGTTGGCGCGACGACGGAGAATCCGTCGTTCGAGGTGAACTCGGCGCTGCTTTCGCGCGCGTCGGTGTATGTGCTGAAGAGCCTGACCGAGGAAGAGTTGAGCCTGCTCTTCGAGCGCGCGCGCGAGAAGGCGTTCCCCGATCTCGAATTCGATGCCGAGGCGAAGGAGCGGCTGGTCGGCCACGCCGACGGCGATGCACGGCGGCTGTTGAACGTGCTGGAGACCTTGAAGACCGCTGCGCTCGCTGCAGCCCGGCGTACCATCACGGCTGACTTTCTGGAAGAGACGCTGGCGCACGACCTGCGCCGCTTCGACAAGGGCGGCGANNGCGACGCATCATCCGCATGGCGACAGAAGACATCGGCCTCGCCGATCCGCGCGCGCTGCGCATCGCGCTCGATGCCTGGGAAACCTACGAGCGCATCGGTTCGCCGGAAGGCGAACTGGCACTGACCGAAGCGGTGCTGTACATGGCCGTGGCGCCGAAATCGAACGCCACCTACGTCGCCTATAATGCGGCCCGCCGCTTCATCAACCAGGACAAATCGCGCGGCGTGCCGGAGCACCTGCGCAACGCCCCGACCAAGCTGATGAAGGATCTGGGTTTCGGCGCCGAATACCGCTACGCGCACGACGAACCGGAAGGTTACGCCGCCGGCGAGAATTACTTCCCCGACGACATGCCGAAGGTGGAGTGGTACAAGCCGACGCCGCGCGGTCTCGAACAAAAGATCGCGGAGAAGCTTGCGCACCTGCGCGAACTCGACCGCAAAGCCAAAAATAGGAATTGACATGCTGGATATTCAACTTCTCCGCACCAACCTCGCCGCCGTCGCCGAACGCCTCGCCACGCGCGGTGTGACACTCGACACCGCTGCCTTCGAAGCGCTGGAGGCAGAACGCAAGGCGGTGCAAGTGCGCACGCAGGATTTGCAGGCGAAGCGCAACAGCCTGTCGAAGCAGGTCGGCATGCTCAAGGGCAAGGGCGAAGACGCCTCGGCCGTGCTGGCCGAAGTCTCCGGCATCGGCGACGAATTGAAGCGCAACGAGGACGCGCTGGCGGCGCTACAGGAACGCTACAACGCCTTCGTCGCAGTGATTCCCAACCTGCCGCACGAGAGCGTGCCGGTGGGCAAGGACGAAACCGGCAACGTGGAAGTCAGTCGTCGTGGTACGCCGCGGAGCTTCGACTTTCCGATCAAGGACCACGTCGAGATCGGCGAGAAACTCGGCGGCATCGACTTCGAGACGGCGGCGAAGATTTCCGGCAGCCGCTTCTCGCTGATGAAGGGTGGCGTNNGAGCACGGCTACACGGAAGTGTATGTGCCATACCTGGTCAATCCCGACAGCATGTTCGGCACCGGCCAGTTGCCGAAGTTCGAGGAAGATTTGTTCCGCGTGCAGAACCGGACCGGGGCCGACGGCAGCCGGCTCTATCTGATCCCCACCGCCGAAGTGCCGGTGACGAACATGGTGCGCGATACCATCCAGGCCGCCGAATCGCTGCCGCTGAAGTTCGTCTGCCACACGCCGTGCTTCCGTTCCGAAGCCGGCAGCGCGGGCCGCGACACACGCGGCATGATTCGCCAGCACCAGTTCGACAAGGTGGAGTTGGTGCAGATCGTCCGCCCGGACCAGTCCTGGCAGGCGCTGGAAGATCTGACCTCGCACGCCGAGGCGATCCTGAGCAAACTCGATCTGCCCTACCGGCGCATGGCGTTGTGCAGTGGCGACATGGGATTCGGCGCTGCCAAGACCTACGACCTGGAAGTGTGGCTGCCGGCGCAGAACACCTATCGCGAGATTTCCTCTTGCTCGAATTACGAGTCCTTCCAGGCGCGGCGCATGCAGGCGCGGTATCGCAACGAGAAGAACAAGCCGGAGCTGGTGCACACGCTGAACGGTTCCGCACTCGCCGTTGGCCGCACGCTGGTCGCGGTGCTGGAGAATTATCAGAACGCCGACGGCAGCGTCACGGTTCCCGCCGTGTTGCGCGCCTATATGGGCGGGGCAGACCGCCTCACTGCATAGCAAAACCCATCTGCAAGGGCGAGCGCCGCGGCGATTCGAAACGGACGAGGATGTCGTAGTAGGTGCGGACGTTCTCGACCAGGATGACAGCCTCGCCGCCGCGTGCGCGGCCTGACTTCAGGCGCTCGTAGTATTCCGGCTGCGCCAGCAGCGGCAGCACCTTCTTCATGTCGTACCAGGAATTCGGGTCGCGCTTCATGCCGAGCGCGAACTGGCGCGCGCCGTTCAGATGCCCCATGCCGAGGTTGTAGGCGGCCAGCGCCAGCCATAGCCGGTCCGGGTCCATTGCCTTTTCGGGCAGCCGATCTTTCAGTTCGGCGAGGTACTTTGCGCCGGCACGGATGCTCTCGGCCGCATCGAGCCGGTTGTCGACATCGAGACGATCGGCGGTCTCCTCGGTCAGCATCATCATGCCGCGCACGCCGGTGTAGGACGTGGCGAGCGGGTCCCATTTCGATTCCTGGTAGGCCAGCGCCGCAATCAGCCGCCAGTCCAGGCCGGTGAGCAGTTGCGCCTCCTGGAATGCCGGCCGGTAGTGCGGCAGCAGGCTGCGCATGTCTTCGATGAACTGGGTGGCGCCGATCGGCGTGATGCGCTTGAAGTGGCCGAAATAGCGGTCGCGCAACCGGGCAACCTCGCCGTCCTTCTGCGCTTCGGCAATGAAAGCATCGGCCTGCACGCGCAGCATTTCGTCGGTGCTGCGGAAGCCCCATGCATAGGCAACCTTGCCCGGCAGTTCCTGGGCGACGACGAGGTCGGGGTAGTAGTTCAGCGCCAGGTCGAAGTGCAGCGAATCGGTGGCCGCCAGTTCGGCGTGATACTCGGAGATGCGTTGCAGGAGGTCGACGCCGTTGGTGGCGCGCGGATGTTCGATCAGGGGCGGCGGCGTGGTCGGCAACTGGCGCAGGCTCGCCTCCTGGGCCGTGCCGGACAAAACCTCGATGACGCGGCCCGAGAGTGCGCCCGGGTCATAGACAGGCAATGAATCCGCGTGCTGGACCAGCAGCGGCTTGGCCTCGCGCAGTGGCGCCGTGTAGCGCACATCCGGCAGCGCCAGGATCGGAATCGAGGCGACGAAATCGATCTCGGCGTTATCCAGCAATTCCTGCAACTGGCTCGGGTTGTGGGCGGCGACGATGCGCAGCTTCTTGTGCTGCGATTCGGCAAAGTGCTGGAGCAGATCGTATTCGAAGCCGCCTTCCTCGCGCTCGGTTGTTGCCGGCTGGTAGAAGACCGGGTCATCGAGCACGCCGACCAGAAGCTCGTCTGGCTGCTTCTGGTACCGCTCCTGCCCGCAGCCGAGCAGCAGCAGCCCGGCCAGCAGACACACGCGGCGTTTAAGGGGGCGCGTCACCAGCGTGGGGGTTTTCGAATACATGGTGCATATTCTGCCATGGCGCGGTGCTCTGGCTCCCGGGCCCGCCTCGATGCTAGAATGCATGGCTGCGGAGAGGTGGCAGAGTGGTCGAATGTACCTGACTCGAAATCAGGCGACGTCTTACGGCGTCCGTGGGTTCGAATCCCACCCTCTCCGCCACCCCACCTTGTTCCCATCCCGCGTTCCTCCCCCTGCCTGTCCGTCGTCGTGCTGAAGGTGCTTGACCTTTGTTTTCGCGCTGCCGTAAAATACCTGACAAAACAAATCAGTTATAGGAGTTCCCCATGGAAAATCTCAGGCAGCAAGTACAAGATCTGGTGACCACTCATCCGGTGGTGCTGTTCATGAAGGGCACGCCGCAATTTCCGAATTGCGGATTTTCTTCCCGTGCCGCGCAAGTGCTCAAGGTCTGTGGCCTCAAAGAGTTCAAGTCCGTCAATGTGCTGATGGAGTCGCCGGAGATGTGCAAGGCGGTGTGCGACTATTCGCACTGGCCGACCTGGCCGCAGCTCTATATCCGCGGCGAATTCATCGGCGGTGCCGACATCATGACCGAGATGCAGCAGTCGGGCGAACTCCAGCAGCGGCTGACGGGGCTTGCCCAGGCAGCCTAGCCGCGCAGTTCCGCGACCAGTTTCTCGGTCATGCGCCGCGCCTGGCCCAGGTAACCCGCGCCAAATAGATTGAAGTGGTTGAGGACGTGGTACAGGTTGTAGAGGGTCTTGCGCGATTCATAACCTGAATCGAGTCGCCATGCCTCGCGGTAGGCAGCGTAGAACGCTTCCGGAAAGCCGCCAAAGAGTTCGCTCATGGCTATGTCGGCCTCGCGGTCGCCGTAGTAAACCGCCGGATCGAAGACGACCGGCGTGTTGTCTGGCAGCGCCGCAGCGTTGCCACTCCAGAGATCGCCATGCAGCAGAGAAGGCTGCGGGCGGTAGTCGATGAAGAATGCGCTCAGGCGTTCGGCGAGCGATTCGCCGAGTTCGGTCAACTTCTTCTCCATGCCGTTGTCACGAGCCCGGCGCAGTTGCGGGCGTAAACGGCGCTCGGCATAGAACAGTGCCCACTCGTCGTGCCAGCCATTTTCCTGCGGCAACCGACCGATGTAATTGTCGGCGTCGAAGCCGAAGCGCTTGCCGGCATGGCGATGCAGGTCAGCGAGTTGCCGGCCGAGCTGGGCGCCGCTGACGCGGTCGAGGCCGCGCAAATCGAGAAACTCGATCTCGATACGGGCGCCCTCATCGACCGCGCCGCACTCGAATACTTGGGGCACGCGTATGGCGCCTGCTGCACGCAAGGCAGCCAGTCCGGTTGCCTCGGCGGTGAACATCGGCAACATCGCCACGGCGCCTGTCTTAATGAAGCGGCGCGACGACACCACGCCCGTCAATCTGCGGTGAGCCGGAAGTTGGCCTGGCTCAGCCGGCTGGCCAGTACCTCGAGGAACGACTGATAGAAGTGCATCCGGCAGACGTCGGAGGCGTTGCGCAGACCGTCGCCGGAAATGGCGACGATCTTGGCGGTGGTCTGGGCGACGACGTCGGCACCGCGCACGTGAGTGCTGCGGCCGATCACGGCCATTTCGCCGAAGCAGTCGCCCGGTGCGAGCACGCTCAGTGTCTGGCCCTTCTTGGTGACCCGCACTTCGCCTTCGGTCAGGAAACCGAGGAAGTCGCCGGTCTCGCCGTCCTTCAGGATGACAGTGTCCGGCGCTACCTCGTCCCAGCGTGAGAAGCGCACCACTTCCCAGATCTCGACGTCGGAAAATTGATCGAAGAACGGTAGCTTGCGCAGGGTCTCGAACTTCTCGCTGTCCGGGAATACTTGCCGCCGGCTGGCGAGCTGCGAGTTGCGAAAGACGAGCGCCAGGTCATGGGAAAAAGCTTCCCAGTTCGGGTAGCGGGCATCCAAATCCTTTTGCATGGCACGCGCGACGACGGCGTCGAGGCCAGGCGGAATGTCCGAGCGGTAGCTGGAGGGCGGCGGCGGCTCGACGTTGCAGATCTGGTAGACCATGGCGAAGTTGTTGGCAGCCTGGAACGGCAGCCGGCCGGTCAGCAACTGGTACATGACGACGCCGAGCGAGTAGATGTCGGTCTGATGGTTGAGTTCGGCTTCGCGCACCTGCTGCGGTGACATGTAGGCGGGCGAACCGACGCCGGATACCTGCGTTTGGGTCCGGTTGGACGATTGGATGGCGGCGCCGAAGTCGGAAATCTTGATGTCGCCCCGGGTGGCGTCTGCGCCGGTGTTTGCAAACAGGATGTTCGCCGGCTTGATGTCGCGGTGGGTGATGCCGAGCCGGAACGCGTAATCGAGCGCACGGGTGCACTTGAAGATGATTTCGACCAGGCGGTCGAGGGGCAGCAGGTTGTCTGCCCTACAGAACTGTTCGAGCGTGCCGCCCGCGACATACTCCATGACGATGTAACTCTGTTCCTCCGATACCACCGCGTCGAAGATCTGCACGATGTGCGGATGCACCAGCTTGCCGGCGAGCGACGCTTCGTTGCGGAGCAGGCGACGGTAGACGCGGCCCTGTGCCTCGTCGCGAAGGATCTTCGGGTCGATCAGCTTGATGGCAACGTTNNCTTGCGTGCCCGGGCGATCGCCGCCTTCACCTGTGCCGGCGCGGTGCCGCCGATATGGTCGCGGGCAGCGAGCGAACCAGCAACTGTCAGTACGGCAAAGACGTCGTCGGCGATCAGCGGCGAGAACTGTTTCATTTCGGCCAGGGACAAGTCCGCGAGGTCGCAGCCCTTCGTTTCCGCCGCGCGGACGGCGCGGGCCACGGCTTCGTGGGCGTCGCGGAACGGCAAACCCTTCTTGACGAGATGGTCGGCAAGATCGGTGGCGGTGGCAAAGCCCTGGCGCAAAGCGGCGGCCATCGCCTCGGGTTTGACGCGAATGCCGGGCACCAGGTCGGCGAAAATGCGCAGCGTATCGACGATCGTGTCGGCGGTATCGAACAGCGGTTCCTTGTCCTCCTGGTTATCCTTGTTGTAGGCCAGCGGCTGG
>PMIH01000304.1 GCA_003158255.1 Rhodocyclaceae bacterium | reverse complement strand
TACGATACGCAGGTCTACCAGACCACCCACAACACCGGCGGCGCGCCTATGGGCGAGAATCCGAAGACCAGCGCAGTGAACCGTTACCTGCAGACCTGGGCGGTATCCAACGTGTTCGTCATGGGCGCCAGCGCCTTTCCGCAAAACATCGGCTATAACCCGACGGGCCTTGTCGGCGCGCTCGCCTACTGGTCTGCCAAAGCGATACGCGAGACCTACCTCAAGCAGCCGGGCCCGTTGGTCCAAGGTTAGCGACATCCCATGAAGCCCGAAATCTGCTTTGGCTCGGCTTGGCGTCTGGGTACCGTCCTGGTGATGGTGCTGATACCGTCGATGTCTGCGAATAGTGCGCTTGAACAAGCTGCAACACCGGGTTCAGACGGTGCCACCCAGCAACAGATGGAGCAGGGCGCTTACCTCGCCCGGGCCGGCGATTGCGCCGCTTGTCACTCCGCACCTGATGGGCAGCCATTCTCCGGCGGACTGCCGCTGGCAACCCCATTCGGAATCATATACTCGACCAACATCACACCTGACCCGGTTCATGGGATCGGGCAATACAGTTTCGAGGAGTTCGACAGAGCGATGCGCGAGGGCATGGCACGCGACGGGCATCATCTGTATCCCGCGATGCCCTACAGTGCCTTCGCCAAGGTGTCGGCAAGCGATATGCATGCGCTCTTTGCCTATTTCATCAAGGGCGTCAAGCCGGCGCCGACCGAGAATCGCGAGAACAACTTGCGCTGGCCATTCAGCATGCGTTCATTGATAGCGGTATGGAATCTCCTTTATCTGGATGGGGGGGAATACGTGGCCAAACCGGGTCAAAGCGCCCAATGGAACCGCGGTGCATATCTGGTACAGGGGCTCGGGCATTGCGGGGCCTGCCACACGCCGCGCGGCATCGCCGGACAGGAAGAGGCTTACGACGAATCGAACGGCAAGCGCTACCTGGTCGGCGCGGTGACGGACAATTGGTTCGCTGCCGATCTGACCGCCGATTTTGGCACGGGGCTGAGCGGCTGGACCAAGGATGAGGTTACCGATTACCTGAAGACCGGCCGCACGGCCCGCAGCGCCGCCTTCGGCGCCATGGCGCAAGTGGTCGGGGCCAGCACCCAGCACTTGCGCGACCAAGACCTGACAGCCATTGCCGAATATCTCAAGTCGCTGCCGCCAGCGTCTGGCGTTACCGTATTGGCGAGCCCCGCGGCAGCCGATACGACCACCGGCGCGCTGCGCGCCGGGACTGTCGGCTCGCGCGGCGCGCAGCTCTATCTGGACAACTGCAACACTTGTCATCACTCGGATGGGACCGGCGCGCTGCGCATCTTCCCGTCGCTGGCCGGAAGCGAGATGGTCAACGCCCCGGATGTCACCTCGCTGATCCACATCGTGCTCACCGGATCGGCGATGCCGTCGACCAAGATTGCGCCTTCTGCGCTCGCGATGCCCGACTTCGCATGGCGGATGAGCGATCAGGACGTAGCCGACGTCCTTAGCTTCGTGCGCAGCAGTTGGGGCAATCAGGCGCCGTCGGTAGCCGCGAACGACGTCGGCCGCTTGCGCAAGGCGACGGAAGTCAAGTAGCGGCGATGCTTGTCGAGGAGTTGCCGTCTCACTGGGTCTCGAAGAACCGAATGGCGTTGGGCAGCTCGGAGAAGTTGTAAATGATGTAGTCGGGCTTTACCCCTTCCTTTTCCTGAGTCCCCTGGTTCGACTTGAAAAAGACGGTCTTCATTCCGACTCTCTGAGCCCCATAGACATCACGGTACATGTCGTTGCCGACAAACAGAACCTCCGGTGGCTCCAATTCCATGGCGGTCAATGCGTTGACGAACAGGCGCGGGTCGGGCTTGCGGTAGCCGAAGTTTCCCGAGACGATGATCGGGTCGAAAAAACCGGCCAGCCCGACGGCGTACAACTCCGGGACTGCATAGGCGGTCTGGCCGTCGGAAATTGCCGCCAGACGATAGCTTCCATGCAGTTGCCGGACGGTTTCCTCTACGCCAGGATAGGCCTGTAGCTGAAAGCGCGATGCAGCGCGGTAGGTCTCGGCTAGAAGCAGCGGCAGCTGTTCAAGCTTTTCAGCGGGCAGGGCGCGCGTGAAGTCGGTCGCGTGCTGATTGACGATTTCGCGAAAGACCGCAATAGCGTCGAATTCCGGGTGACGATCACCGTTGGCGGCACGCTGTTCCTTGATTGCCTGGAAATAGAGATACTTGACGACGTTCGGGTTCAGCGCGATGCCCTGATATGCCAGTAGATTGCTGATGACCCGATACACGTCGTCGTGCCATTCGTTGGTCCGGATATCCGTAAGCGTTCCGTTGATATCGAACAGGATGCCCTTGACGATCATCTGTACCTCCTTAGGCATTCTATGGCCTCGCAGATCAGACGATAGCGGTACTCCGCTTCAATCCAGCTGTTGCGCGCAATGCGCAGCAGCGTGATTCCCATGTAAAACGGCGTCCGCCCCGTGATCGAGTGGAAAGCGCTATCGCGATCAGGAAAATGGCAGGCATATTCCCACAGAAAGTGGCCAATGAAGGGATCGGCAGCGTTGCGCTGGCCGGTTGCGCGCATGAAGAAATGCTTCAGCTCTCCGGCGATGCGACCGGTGTCGAATACGCGATCGGCGCGCCGGGTTCTTTCCAGGTCGAAGGCAACTACGGCCAAGCCTTCGCCGAACATGAAGTTTTCGGGGGTCGCGTCGCCATGCACGATCACCTTCTGGTCTTCCCACATTCGCGGCTGATTTCGCCACTGGTCGCGTAGCCAGTACAACTCGCCAGCCTCGTTGTCGCCAATGGCCCGGATTTCGCGCAGTTTGCGGATCAGCCGATCCATGTAGTCGCAGTCTTCGTTGAATTCGACCCCGACGCCAATGGCTGTTCGGTTGTGAAAGACTGACAGGAAATACGCCAGCGCCGTGAGCTTTTGATAGAGCCTGGCATGGTTGCCTTTGTGAATGGCCTCCAGTATCACTTCGCTGAGCAGTTGCCCCTCGCAGTATTCGGTAACCAACAGCGCGTTCATCGAATAGTGGCGCCCCAGCGGCCGGACGACGTGATGCTGATAATCCGCCAATCCGTAGTCGCGCATCATGCTGAGGTTGTCGAATTCACGCGTCAGTCGCGAGACTGCCTTCACGACGTCCTTCTTTCTCGATGAGAGAAAGAACTTGCCTATGACTTTGGTGCCGGTATCGCGGTCTTCATACAGGTAGACGTCGTTCGAGCCATTGAGCCCGAAGACACGGTATTTGGACTTGCCGGCGATGCCGGTGATCTGCGGCTGAATGTCGTGCTGGAGATAGCCGTGCAAGGGATCCTGCTCGGACAGGCGGCCGAGATAGATCCCGGTCATTCCTGTTCGTTTCGCAAGCGAAGATGGAATGCGATTGGATCGCGCGCCACCACTCCAGTCGCGATCAGCGGCAACACGGACGCTTCCTCAATCGTTGGTGACAGGCTTCTTGGTGAATAGGTAGGTCTTGAGTTCTTTGGCAAACCTGCCGTCGGCACGGCGAATCCATTCCAAGAGCATTGATGCGTGCTCCTTTTCATCATCTCGATTGTGCTCGATGATTGCTTTGAGTTCCCGGTCTTTGCAGACATCAGCACGTTGGTTGTATCTATCAATGGCTTCGAGTTCTTCCTGCAGCGAAACAAGTGCCCTATGCATTTCGCGGGTTTCGACGGATAGTTCCTCACTAGATTCCTGATAGCCGACGTCGGACATTTCGTTCTCCTAAAAGTAGCTGCTGCGCAGTGTGCGAGGTCGCCACAACGCCGTTCAATGCCGTGGGGTGGTATGCCGCGAGGTAATTACAATGCCCTGTACTCGATCGCGATTCTGTTCGGTAGCGCACGCAAATCGTCGCGGCCGCTATGGACGCGGACTATCCCCTGACCAGGTCGGCCGTCCGCATCAATAGCCGGATGACCCAGGCCGCCGCAGCGAGCGCAGCGACACTGGCGGTCCAGATCAGGATCAGCCACATGAGCTTTTTGGCCCAGGAAGCAGTCTGCCGGGCGGTTTGCGCCATCAGTGATAGCCCTGTCCTGGCTTGACCTTGCCGCGGAAGACGTAATAGCTCCAGACCGTATAGGCCAGAATGATTGGAATGATGAACAGGGTGCCGATCAGCGTGAATTCCTGGCTCTCCGGCGGCGATGAGGCTTGCCAGATCGAGATTGTCGGCGGAACGATATTCGGCCACAGACTGATGCCGAGGCCGCTGTAACCGAGGAAGACCAGGGCCAGGGTCGACAGGAACGGCAACGCTTGCGCTTTCCTGGACACTGAGCGCAGCAACGACCAGGCGCTGGCAGCTACAAGAAGTGGCACCGGAGAAAACCAGAGCAGGTTCGGCAGACTGAACCAGCGTTCCGCGATGGCTGCATCGGCCAGCGGTGTCCACACGCTGACCACGACGATCACGGCCAGCAGTTTCCATGTCAGCCAGCGCGTGAGCCAATAGGCCCGCAATTGCAGGGCGCCTTCGGTCTTCATGATCAGCCAGGTGCTGCCGAGCAGCGCGTAGGTAACGAGCAAGCCTATGCCGGTAAACAGCGAGAAGGGCGAGATCCAGTCGAGCGGGCCGCCGGAGTAGGCGTGGCCGGCCACCGGGATGCCGCGGATGTAGGCGCCGAGTACGACACCCTGAAAGAAGGTGGCCGCGATCGAGCCGCCGATGAATGCCTTGTCCCAGAAATGCCGTTCGTGCTCGTGGGCCTTGAAGCGGAATTCAAATGCAACGCCACGCAGAACCAGTGCCAGCAGCACGAGGATCAAGGGCAGGGAAAGCGCACTGAGGATCACGGCGTAGGCCAACGGAAACGCCGCCAGCAGCCCGGCGCCGCCGAGGACCAGCCAGGTTTCGTTGCCGTCCCAGACCGGTGCCACGGTGTTCATGATCACGTCTCGTTCATCCTTGGTCTTGAAGAACGGATACAGGATTCCCAGCCCGAGATCGAAGCCGTCCAGCACGACGTACATCATGATCCCGAAGAGGATGATGGCGGCCCAGGTCAGTGGCAGGTCCATGTGCACGGCTCCCTATGGGTGTTCTGGTGCAGTCGATAGTGGCACCGGGCCGGTGCGGATGAGACGCAGCAGATAGACGATGCCCATCCCGAATACCAGCACATACACCAGCACGAACAGCAGCAAGGTGAAGCTCATCTGTAGCGCTCCGTGCGCCGATACCGCATCGGCCGTCCTGAGCAGTCCGTAGATAGCCCATGGCTGGCGTCCGATCTCGGTGGTCAACCATCCGGCGATCAGCGCTACCAGACCGGAGGGACCCATCCATAGCAGCAGGTGCAGGAATGGACGACAGTGCCCCAGCGTGCCGCGCCAACGCAGCCATACGCTCCAGAGCCCGAGTGCAATCATCATGAATCCGAGGCCGACCATGACGCGAAAGGACCAGAACACGACCGTGGAATTCGGCCGGTCCTGCGGCGCGAACTCCTTCAGCGCCGGCAGCGGTCCATTCCAGCTATGCGTCAGGATCAGGCTGCCCAGGTGTGGAATGGCGACGGCAAAACGGGTCTCTTCGCGCGCCATGTCGGGCAGCCCGAACAGGATCAGCGGCTCGCCACTGCCGCCGCTGTTCTCCCAGTGGCCTTCAATTGCCGCAATCTTCGCCGGTTGGTGCTCCAGTGTATTCAGGCCGTGCAAATCCCCGATCAGCAATTGCAAGGGCGCGACCAGAACCAGCATCCACAGACTCATCGACAGCATCTTGCGGATCGCCGGTTGATCGTTGCCACGCAACAGATGCCACGCGGCCGAGGCCCCGACCATGAGTGCGGTGGCCAGGAACGCGGCGACGCACATATGCGCTAGGCGATAGGGAAAGGACGGATTGAAGATCACCTGCAGCCAGTCGGTCGGAATCGCCCGGCCAGCGACGATCCGATATCCCTGTGGTGTTTGCATCCAGCTACCGGAGGCCAGGATCCAGGTGGCAGAGATGAGTGTGCCCAGCGCGACCATCACGGTGGCGAGAAAGTGCAGGCTGGGCCCGACGCGCTTCCAACCGAACAACATGACGCCCAGAAAGCCGGCTTCGAGAAAGAACGCGGTAAGCACTTCATAAGCCAGTAGCGGCCCGATGATGCTGCCGGCGAATTCGGAGAAGGGGCTCCAGTTGGTACCGAACTGGTAAGCCATCACCAGTCCTGAGACCACACCCATGCCGAAGTTGAGCGCGAACGCCTTCACCCAGAACTGATACAGATCGCGGTATAGCTGCCGCTGTGTGCGCAGCCAGCAGGCCTCAAGTACTGCCAGGTAGCTGGCCAGGCCAATCGTGATGGCCGGGAAGACGATATGAAAGGCGATCGTGAAGCCGAATTGAGTCCGGGCGAGATCGAGCGCTGTCAACTCAAACATGTCGGCTCCATTCGGATTGTGACGGCGCTCAGTTCATGCAACTGGAGGCGCCAGGCGACCTAAGCGGACGGCGGGCGTGCGCATGATGGGAGTTATAGATCAGGGCCGAGACGACATCGGTTCGCTGTCGCACATAGCAGAGGCGTCTTGGCTTGGTTCGGTAGCGCACGGAATTTCGGCGTGCTTCGTGCCATCTTGTCTGCGTCCGCCCTATCGTCGCCATTCGAAGGTTCCATTCATGTCCGTGCGCCTTGCTGTCGATTCGACCGCCTTGTTCGTCATTGCCCCGTTCGCAACTCCGTTTGCGGTGGAGGAGAGACGTGCCTAGGCGACTAACCGGCCTACCCGCGTCTGCTGGGCTTCGATCTGGCGCAGACGATGCATATCCGGCCAGGTATGGACGGAGTTCCGGCTCCATCCTGGGTGTAGTGGTCAGCTTGGTCCTGAGCAGCTGCGCGGTGGGACCGAATTTCAAGTCACCTGATGCACCGGTAGACGCCAGCGACAATTCCTACACGCCCACCGCGCTGCCGGCACAGACCGCGGCAGCCGAGGGAACTGCCGGCGTCGCGCAGCATTTTGCTTTCGGGCAGGACATTCCAGCGCAGTGGTGGACGCTCTTTCGTTCAGAAGCGTTGGACCAAATGATCCGGGGCGCACTGCAGCAAAGTCCGGATATGGCCTCCGCCCAGGCCGCCCTGCGCCAGGCGCAGGAGAACCTGAACGCCGAGTCGGGCAACCTGCTGTATCCGAATGTCAGCGGCAAACTGAGCGCCGAACGGCAACGGGCTTCGGCGGTGTCGACGGGGATACCGGGCGGCAGCGTTTTCAATCTGTTTAATGCCTCGGTTAATGTTTCCTACACCCTCGATGTGTTCGGCGCCTCGCGCCGCACCCTCGAAGGCCTGCAGGCCGCGGTCGATTACCAACGCTTTCAGGTCGAAGCGACCTATTTGTCGCTGACAGCCAATCTGGTGACCACCGCGATCAAGGAAGCTTCCCTGCGCGCGCAACTCCAGGCGACCCAGGAAGTACTGGCTGCGCAGCAGAAGCAGCTTGCCGTGATCGAGGAGCAGTTCGCCTTGGGCGCGATTCCGCGTTCCACTGTGCTGACCCAGCGCACTCAGGTCGCACAAACACTTGCCAGCTTGCCGGACCTTGAAAAGTCGCTGGCCCAGACCCGTCATCAATTGTCGGTTTACGCCGGCAAGCTGCCAAGCGAATCGGGCATGCCGGAGTTTCAACTGGACTCGTTGCAATTGCCGCAGGATCTGCCGGTGACACTGCCGTCAGCGCTGGTGCGTCAGCGTCCGGACATTCGCGCCAGCGAGGAATNNTGTTCAGCCACGGCACCACCTTCTGGAGTATTGCCGCGGCCCTGGCTCAACCGATCTTCAACGGCGGGGAACTGAGCGCCAAGCGCCGCGCCGCCGTCGCGGCCTATGACCAGGCGGAAGCGCAGTATCGTGGGACGGTCCTGACGGCCTTTCAAAACGTGGCCGACAGCTTGCGCGCCCTCGATTCCGACGCCTCCACGCTGAAGGCTCAGGTCGAGGTGGAAGCAGTCGCTGGTGAAGCGCTGAGCCTGAACAAGCGCCAATATGCGCTTGGCGCAATCAGCTACCTGGCGCTGTTGGATGCTGAGCGCACTTATCAGAAATCGCGCATTGGCTTGGTGCAGGCTCAGGCAGCGCGATACGCCGACACAGCGGCGCTGTTCCAGGCCCTCGGTGGGGGGTGGTGGAATCGCCCGCCGCTTGCCGATGCCGCCCCGACGGCCACCGCCGAACCGAACAACTGACAGGAAGTCCCCATGGCCGATGCTGACAAGACCGAGTT
>PMIH01000319.1 GCA_003158255.1 Rhodocyclaceae bacterium | reverse complement strand
GGCGTGTTCTCGGCAATCAAGGTGTCGCGCGCCGCATCGACGCGCGTCGTTATCGCCCACACCACTTCCTTCCACTCGCGAATGTTCACGTCGTCGTCGGTAACGATGATGAACTTGGTGTACATGAACTGGCGCAGGAAGCTCCAGATGCCGAACATCACGCGCTTGGCATGGCCGGGGTACTGCTTCTTGATGCTCACCACCGCAAGCCGATACGAGCAGCCCTCGGGCGGCAGGTAGAAATCCGTGATCTCGGGAAACTGCTTCTGCAACAACGGCACGAAAACTTCGTTCAGCGCCACGCCAAGCATCGCCGGCTCGTCGGGCGGCTTGCCGGTGTACGTCGAGTGATAGATCGGCGAATGCCGCATGGTCATGCGCTCGAGGGTGAACACCGGAAACTCGGCCTGCTCGTTGTAGTAGCCGGTGTGGTCGCCATACGGGCCTTCGACTGCGGTCTCGCCCGGGTGAATCACACCTTCGAGCACGATCTCCGCCGAGGCGGGCACTTGCAGATCCGAGCCAAGACACTTCACCAACTCCGTCCTCGCACCGCGCAACAGACCCGCGAACTGGTATTCGGAAAGCGTATCGGGTACGGGCGTCACCGCGCCGAGGATGGTCGCCGGATCGGCGCCGATGACGACGGAAACGGGGAATGGCACGCCGGGATTCTTCTCGCAGTGGTCGCGAAAATCGAGTGCGCCGCCGCGATGCGGCAGCCAGCGCATGATCACCTTGTTCGGCGCAATCACCTGCTGGCGGTAGATGCCGAGATTCTGCCGCGCCTTGGTCGGTCCGCGCGTCACCGTCAGGCCCCAAGTGATCAGCGGCGCCACGTCGCCCGGCCAGCAGGTCTGGATCGGCAGGCGCGCAAGATCGACATCCTTGCCTTCCCACACCACTTCCTGGCAAGGCCCGCTGGAAAGCACCTTCGGCGCCATGTTCAGCACCTGTTTGAGGACGGGCAGTTTGTCCCAGGCATCACGCAGGCCCTTGGGCGGTTCCGGTTCCTTCAGGTAAGCCAGCAGCTCGCCCACTTGGCGTAACGCCACGACTGACTCTTGCCCCATGCCCAGGGCGACACGCCTGGCAGTGCCAAACAGGTTGCCGAGGACGGAAATCGAAGATCCCTTCGGCTTCTCGAACAGAATCGCCGGCCCGCCGGCGCGCAGCACGCGGTCGCCGATCTCGGTCATCTCCAGGTTCGGATCGACTTCGACGGATACCCGCTTCAGCTCGTCGAGCTTCTCGAGCTGTTGCAGGAAATCGCGGAGGTCCTGGTAGATCATGGTGTGGATAATAGCGCCTGTCCTAGTCCGCGCTCACGTCGCCGACCGAGCGAACGTTCCAGATACGCCGTCGCCAGCCAGGCGACGACTGCAACCGTCACGACCGCCAGCGTGCCGTTGATCACCGCGTCGGCGGAGCCGTCGCGCAGCGCTAGGGCAAACTGGTTCAGCATGATATTGACGGCAACATAAGTCGGCACCATGCGCACTTCGAAGCGCAACACCGTCACCAGCAACAGCAACGCGGGCAGCTCGCCGGCCAGCTCGGCAACGCCGGCCGACCACTGCATGTCCTCCGCCATTGCGGCAATAGCCGCGGCAATACAGGCCGCCACGCCGATGCCAGCGACGCGGCCGGTACGCCGCCAGTGATCACTCACCCTGCCCAGCGCGTGAATGGCGAACAACATCGTAGCGGTGCTGGTGAGCAAGTGCGGAACCGCCGTCGTCAGCGTCGCCAGCCAAGGCATCGCCGCAGCGTGGAAAGGAAACTGCGGCATCAGCGGGCCGGTGCGCTGGGCGATCAGGGAGGTCAGCGCCTCGACCCCCGCCATCGCGCAACCAAGCATGATTCCTTGCAGCCAGGGCCTGGCGACACCGCGCGCCCCACTCGAATTCTCGGCCACCAGGCCGCTGCCCAGGCCGAACAGCAAGCCGATAGCAAGTGCCTGGAATAACCATGCCAACAGGTTGCCGCCCAGGCTGAGGCCGATCTGATTCAGCAGCGGCTCCTTCGACGACAGGCCCCACAGAAATGCCGACCAGCCGTTTGCCCAGGCAGTCGCATCGGCCGCCAGGCAAATTACCCCGACGCCAATCAGCGCCCGGGAATCGCATTGGTGTCGTGCCCACAACCGTATGGCCAGGATGCCTGCCCCGAGCACGAGGACGACCAGCACCAGACCGCAGGCGATCATCAGCGGCGTCTGTAGACTCTTGCGCTCCCTCTCGGCGCGCTTCCATGCCTCCGGCACGAAAACGCCCCGCCTACTGCCAACGACCTGATCGCCGGCAATGTCGATGGCCAGTCGCGCCTCGCCGCCCGGCGCCGTGGCGATCGCCGGGTCCGCGAACGTGAACGTCCAGTCCGTCCTGGCCGGACGGTTTGCTTCCTTGACGTCGACGACCCGCAGCGCGTCCGGATTCTCTCCCAGACGTCGGCGAACCTCCCGCATGGCCAGCGCCTGCGCCTCGTCCCGGCCGAGACGCGCCCCCGCGCGGGCTTCGGGCAGCGTGTGCCAGAAACGGGCTACGCTGCCATCGCCGGCCACCAGGAAGCGCCATTCCTCGGCACGTTCCTCGACCGGCCCATCGAAACGAACATAGCGCACCGACCAGACCGGCGGCAGCACATAGCGGCCCATGAGGTCCGCGTAACGTTCCGGTCCGCCGTCGCGCCACACGAACATGGTCACGTCGCCGTCCTGAACCTCGCTGCCCAACTGGACCTTCGACACGCGTCGCCACTCCGGTCCGAGGCGGACTCCCTCGGCGGCCAGCGCCTCCTCCGCGCGAGCCTCCGCAACCGCGCGCACCGGCAACGTCGCCGGTGCGTCGACCTTGAACGGCGTCGCACTCCACCATGCCACCAGCCCGGTGGCGGCCAGCACGGGAACGGCCCATCGCAGCCAACCTGTCCAACCGCGCTCGACGGCGTGTTCGCGAACCGCGGCGGCCGGCGCAAGCGGGCCGGTCGCGAACCAGGCGCCATTGCGGAATTCGTCCGGCAGAATCCTCGCGGTGCCAGCCTTCATACCGTGCCAGGCGACCCACGCGGCGGGCAGCAACCCGAAAACGACGACCATGGCGCGCTGACCGAACGCGCCGTCGGCATCGATCAGGAACAGGGGCAGGGACATCAGGACAAGGTCAAACACCGCATGCAGAATCATGGTCGGCACCAGGCCGAAGCGCAGGAAGATCAGCGCCCAGACGATCGCCGGCAGCATCAGTTCGGCGAGGCGCGAATAGGCCGGAAAGCCGGGATAGCTGGCATGCGCGGCGCTGAAAATCAGCGCCTGCAAGACGACGGTCGCGCCGAGGGCGAGCCTCGTCACGCCGAATCGATTGCCGATCAGCACGGCAAGCGACAGCGGCACGGCGCGGAACAGGCATTCCTCCATGACGCCGGCTTGCAGGGCATTGGCGATGGGGCCCAGCGCCGGCACGCTGCTGGCGAGGACATTGGGATCAGTGAGCGCTTCGGACGGCTGCCACCACCCGAGCCAGCGATTGGTGGCCAGGTAGAACAGGACGACGAATGCCAGTTCCAACGGGACGAACAGATAGCCGCCGAGCACCCGCCCGCGCATCTCCAGACTGGCGGCCGCCATCGGCGCGCAAACGCGCCAGAGTTGCGGATGCATCGGAAAAGCCCGGCGCGACAAGCTCTCCGCCGACATCAGCACGAGCGCAAGGAGCGCTCCGCCCAACAGCACTTGAAGCCCGCCGACGGCGATATGCCGAATCCAGAAAGCCGACGCCGGCTGCGCCGTATCCATGTTGAATATTGCCGCGGGCCAGTCGGCCCAATGCGCGCACGCGCCCAAGCCGGCCACCACGAGCGCGAGACCCAGCGCCGGCTTCCAGACCAGCCAGCGACGGCGCAGAAGCCAGACCACCGCCACCACGCAGCCGCCCAGTCCATAAAGCAGGCCCGCGGCCACGCCGGCGGCCCCGGCCAGTATATTGTTGGCCGACCGCATCTCGGCGTAGCGTCGCTCGAACGCTTCCGGGATATGCACGTAGGGGCTGACTTCGGTCAGTTCATCGCCGCTGACGCGCAAGCGCAGGCGATACTTGGCGGCGCCGATTTGCGCGTCGGTGCGCTCATAGACGAATTCGTGATCGATCCGGCCGTTGACCTGACGTTTCTTTGTCGCTTCCAGCGCCCGGTAGGGCGAAAGGTCAACGCGCCAGTTGCGCCGGGCCGTCGCCTCGGCCAAGGCACGGGCCTCGGCTTCCTCCAGCGACAGGCCGTGCGGATCCGCCGGCACAAAAGCCTCGGCCACTTTCTTGCTGAAGCCCCAAGGGATGCCGTCCGGTCGGAATCGTACAGTGGCTTCCGTTACCTCGCCCGGCTTGAACAGCCTGACCGCCCAATGGTAGGGAGCGTAAAGCGGACCACGCACCATCGCTGCGAACGCTGCCGCTCCCCCGGCCTCCAATTCGACATAGTTCTGCACGCTGCCGTCGTGCTCGAAGCGCGCAGCACTGATGGCATCGTTCGGCACCAACCCGTCGCGGGCGGCGATTTCCTTCGCCGCAGTGATCGCGTCGGAGCGCGACATGCGGATGTCGAGATTCAGCACCGGAAAAGCCACAGGAAACAGCCTGGCCGAAAACCCGGCCGCTGTGACGGCCAGCAGCACGAAGGCGATCCAGAACCAGCGATTGCGCATCATGACGATTCAATCCTGGCTGGCAAAATTGGCAGCCGCGTCGCTAGCGCAGGAAAGGCTTCACGTTCAGGTCCACGACCAGCCCTATGAAGATCGCGGCACCGAACCAGTTGTTGTGCCGGAAGGCTTCGAAGCAATCATCGCGGTCGCGTTTCCTGATCAGCGTCCAATGGTAGACGGCGATGACGGCGGCCGCGACGAGGCCCACGCGAAAGCCGGTCCCGTATTGCAGATGTTCGCCAATCACCGCCAACAGGCCGAGCGCAATGCCGTAGCAGAGCATCACGGCCGCCACATCGTGGCGCCCGAAAGTGATGGCGGAAGTCTTGATGCCGAGCCGGAGGTCATCGGCGCGATCGACCATCGCGTACTCGGTGTCGTAGGCGACGGCCCAGGCGATATTGGCCGCCAGCATTAGCCACGCCACGGCCGGCACGGTGTTCTGCACCGCCGCGAAGGCCATCGGGATGCCGAAGCCGAAGGCGATGCCGAGATAAGCCTGCGGAATCGCCAGGAAGCGTTTGGTGTAAGGGTAGCTCACCGCCAGGAACACGGCCGCCACCGCCAGCTCCCAGACCAGCGTGTTCAGCGGCAGGATCAGCAGCCCCGCGCAAATCGTCACCGCCGCCGCCAGGATCAACGCTTCGCGTGTGCTGACTTTTCCCGCCGTCAACGGCCGGTCCTTGGTGCGCTCGACATGGCGATCGAATTCGCGGTCGGCATAATCGTTGACGATGCAGCCGGCCGAACGCATCAGCGCCGTGCCGAGCACGAAGATCCACGTCAGCAGCCAGCCTGGCTGGCCGTCGGCGGCAATCCACAAAGCCCAGAGCGTCGGCCACAACAGCAGCAATATGCCGATCGGCTTGTCGAGCCGCATCAGCCTCTCGTAGAGATCAAGCTTTTCCCGAATCGCCGACCAGTTCATGGGCGACGATTCTAGCGCTACTTCGTGGGCGCCAGCCAGGCAACGAAGCGGAGCGCGAACTCGGGCGCCCGCCAGTAGATATACAGCGCGACGACGGCGTTGCCGACGGCGCCGATGGCGAACAACTCCGGGATCGACAGTCCCGCCGACAGCAGCGCCGCAGCGCCGAGCGCGCCGGCGACCATGAAGCAGGCGTTGAGGATGTTGTTGGCGGCGATGACGCGGGCGCGGTGCGAGGGTTCCGAGCGCTCCTGCATCAGCGTGTAGAGCGGCACGATGAAGAAGCCGCCGAAAACGCCGATCAGCAGTAGATCGATCAGCACATGCCAAACCACCCATTGGCCAAGCAGCGAGCCATCCGGCGGCATGGCCGGCGAAGCCCAGGCAACGTCGAGGCCGAACAGCGTCAGGCCAATGGAGCCCAGCGGCACCAGCCCGAGTTCGACGCGCCCACCCGACAGCCGCTCGCAGGCGAGCGAACCGACGCCGATGCCGATGGTGAACACGGCCAACAGCGCCGTCACGGCAAACTCGTTACCGCCCAGCACGTCCTTGGCATAAGCCGGAAACTGCGCGAGGAATAGCGCGCCGTAAAGCCAGAACCACGAGATGCCGAGGATGGCGAGGAACACCATGCGGTTCGTGCGCGCATGGCCGATCACGTGCCAGGTTTCCGCCAGCGGATTGACTTGCAGGCGCAGCTGCGGATCCGGCGCTGGCGCCGACGGAATGAAGCGGCTGGCGCCATAGCCCGCCACCGCGATGACGAGCGAAGTGGCCGTAATCCAGGCGGTGCCGTCAGGCACGGCGGCCAGCAGGCCGCCCAGGAGCGTGCCGGCGAGAATCGCGACGAAGGTGCCGGCTTCGATCAGCGCGTTGCCGCCGATGAGTTCGTTCGCCCGCAATTGCTCCGGCAGGATGGCGTACTTCACCGGCCCGAACAGCGTCGAATGGCAACCGAGCAGGAACAGCGCCACCATCAATAGCGTCAGGCTGTGGGCGGCGAAGCCGGCGCCGGCCAGCAGGATGATGACGATTTCGAGCAGCTTCACCAGGCGCGCGATGCCGGCCTTGTCGAACTTGTCGGCGAACTGGCCGGCGCTGGCGGAAAAAAAGAAGAAGGGCAGGATGAAAATCCCCGCCGCCATGTTGGCAAGAATGCCCGGCGACAGCGTCGTCCACTCGACCGTCTTGAAGGTGAGCAGCACCACCAGCGCGTTCTTGAACACGTTGTCATTGAGCGCACCGAGAAACTGGGTGATGAACAGCGGCAGGAAGCGGCGCTGGCGCAGCAGGTTCGATTGGCTCATGCGGTCATGCTTTCAGCAGTTCCTCTTTTCCGGCCAGCCAGCGCGCCAGGTGCGCGTCGGCGGCTTGCGGATAGTCGCGCAACAAAGTTTCAGCGGCGCTACGCGCCTCTTCCACCATCTGTGTATCTTCCAGGTCGGCAAAGCGCAGCAGCGGCGCGCCGCTCTGCCGCTTGCCGATGAACTCGCCCGGCCCGCGCAGATGCAGGTCGAGGCGGGCAATCTCGAAACCGTCGCTGTGCTCGAAAATGATTTTCAGGCGCGCCCGCGCCGTCTCGCCCAGCGGTTGCGCGTAGAGCAGGATACACGCGGAATCGGCCNNTCGATCACCATCAGGCTGGCATTCGGCACATCGACGCCGACTTCGATCACCGTCGTCGCTACCAGCACCTGCACCTCATTGCGGGTGAAGGCGGCCATCACGGCCGCCTTATCGGCGGCCTTCAAGCGACCATGCACGAGGCCGACGACGAGATCGGGCAACTCTTCCGTAAGCCGCGCATAAGTCTCTTCGGCCGTCTTGAGTTGCAGTGCTTCGCTTTCTTCGATCAGCGGACACACCCAGTAGGCTTGGCGGCCAGCGCGACAGGCATCGTGCACGCGGCCGATCACTTGGTCGCGGCGCGCCGCGTCCACCAGCTTTGTCACCACCGGCGTGCGGCCAGGCGGCAGTTCGTCGAGCACCGAAACATCGAGATCGGCGTAGTAGCTCATCGCCAGCGTGCGCGGGATCGGCGTTGCCGACATCGTGAGCTGATGTGCGCTTTGTCCCTTCTTCTTCAGCGCCAGCCGCTGCTGCACGCCAAAGCGATGCTGCTCATCGACGATGGCAAGACCGAGCCGATCGAACTCGACGCCTTCCTCGATCAACGCGTGCGTGCCGACCGCGATTGGCGTACCGCCGCCACTGACTTTCGCGCGCCATGCTTCGCGTTCCTTCTTCTTCACGCTGGCAGCGAACCACGCCACTTCGATGCCGAGCGGCGTCAGCCAGGCGGCAAGCTTGCGGTAATGCTGCTCGGCNNCCGACGTCGCCCTGTAGCAGCCGCGCCATCGGATGCGGCTGTCGCAAATCGTTTGCGATCTCGCGCCAGACGCGCTGCTGCGCGCCGGTAAGCTTGAACGGCAGGTTGGCCAGCAGCCGGTCCGTGAGCTTGCCGGTGCCCGCCAGCACCGGTGCGCCACGCGCGCGCCGCGCCGTGTAGGCACGTCGCAGCGACAGCTGCTGCGCCAGCAGTTCGTCGAAGGCGATGCGCCGCCAGGCCGGATGATTGCGCGCCTCGATTTGTTCCAGCGATACGTTCGGCGGCGGCTGATGCAGGAAGCGCAGGCTGTCGCCAAAGTCAGCCGTCGCGGCACGCCGCCTAAGCGCCGGCGGCAGCGTATCGGCGAGGTCGGCGTGCGCCAGCGCACGCTGG
>PMIH01000199.1 GCA_003158255.1 Rhodocyclaceae bacterium | reverse complement strand
GCCGAGGCGGCTAAAGGCTTGCGCCAGTTCACAACCCAGCGGCCCGCCGCCGATGACGAGCACGCTGTTCGGCAGTTCCGGCAGGCTGAAAGCGCTTTCGTTGCTCCGGAAGCCGGCTTCCGTCAGGCCCGGAATTGTCGGCAGCAGCGGACGCGATCCGGTGGCGATCAGCGCCTTCTTGAAGCGTAGGCGACTGCCGTCAACATCGACGGCGTCGGGCCCGACGAAACGTGCGGTGCCGAAATACAGGTCGATTCCTTCGGCCGTCAGCCTGGCTGCGGAATCAACGCGGCTCATGCGTGCGCAGATGCGCTGTATGCGCTCCATGACTGCCGCAAGATCGACGCGGAGTTCCGTCGGTGGGACGACACCGAAGTTTGCGGCGGCGCGCATTTCGGCGTACAGCCGTGAGGTTCGGATGAGGGCTTTCGAGGGAANNGCGGTGCGTGCCGCAATCAAGCCGCCCGGACCCGCACCAATGATCAGCAGATGGTAGGTGCCGCGAGGCGTCGGGTTGCGCCAGTCGGACGGGCGCACGTTGGCGAGATACTCCAGTTGACGAGAACTCGGCGCAGAGCCAGCGTCTGAAGCCGGCAGGGGCTGCATCGTGTGATGGCGCAGCAAACTCACTCGAGCCAGCCGCCGCGGAAGCCGGCCCGGCGCAAGCCGGTCTGGATGGTCGGGCTGCTTCGGGTGAGCCGCCACAACAATCCGGAACGAAAATTCTCGATCATCAATACGATCATCCCCTGGTCGAGTCCGAACTCGCCGGTCGAGATCCAGTCGTCGGGGCTACTGCCACGGATGGTCGCGTTGAAACCGCTGGCACGCAGCGACTCGCCAAGCGTGCCTGTCGCACGAGCAAACTGCTTTCGTACCGCCGGCAACGCGATCTCCGGCGCAAACACCAGCGAGGCCAGCATCGATGGGCCGGCAAGGGTGCCGTCGTCTGGGCCGTACGGTACGCCACGCGCCGCATAGCCGTAGAACGCCTGGTACCGGCCAGCGACCAGCCGCGGTTCGACACTCGGGCCGTCGCCTGCCGAAAGACCCCAACAGTCTTCAGCGTAGCCCACGAAGCCGCGCGGGTTGCGCGCCGCGTATTCGCGCTGGACATAAGTCGCGCGGAGGCTGTTCTCGAAATAATCGCAACTCTTCTCACGCATGAAGGCGTCGCGGATGCCGCGAAAGTCGATCCACGCGTGCGAGAACTGATGAACGAAGAGCGGGCCGGCATAGAGAAAGTCGTAGCCGTACAAGTTCTCCCATTGATACGTCACAGTCCAGGCTTGAAAGCTTTCGTCGGTCAATGGATGGGTCGGCGACCCGAGACCGAGAACGTAGAGAAGAATCGCCTCGCTATAGCCCTCCCAGCCATAGTGCAGAAATCCGCACTCGGGTTTCCAGCCGTGCGCCACGGCCGAGCCATCTTGCTCTGCCCAGCGCCAGTCGACGCGTCGGTACAAGGTATCCGCCAGTTCGCGAAGCTCGACCTCGGCCTTTGTTGCTGCCGTGAAGTAGGCGGCGGCGGTCAATATCCCCGCAACCAGCAATGCCGTGTCGATCAGCGACAGTTCCGACTGCCACGCCCGAGCGCCCGTATCCATGTCGAGAAAGTGAAAGTAGAAGCCCCGGTAGCCGGTTGCGCCGGGGCTGCCGGTCTGGTCGCTCCCCTTCAAGAACCGCAAGGCCTTGAGCGTCCGCTGCGCGGCGTCGGCGCGCTCGATCCAGCCGCGCTCGACGGCGATCGGGTAGCTCGACAGCGCGAACCCCACTACCGCAATGCTTGAGGGCGAGCCATCACGTGTCGTATCGGCGACCAAGCCATTGAGCGAATTCGACTCGTTCAGAAAATAGCTGAATGCGGCCTGCTGCAGACTGTTCAGCATCACGTCGTCGGCGAGCCGCATTGCCTCTTCTGCGGCAAGCGCTTCAGGGCTTGCCGCCGCTTGCTTCGGCCTCGGGTCGGGCGGCCGGCTGGGCATCGGCAAAGGTAGGCTCAGGCCCATTCCGGCACTCCCCAATGTGCATGTGAAAGCCGGTTTCGGCGACGATGACGTCCGTTCATCGCGAGGCCGGAATACTTCCGGTTGCCATTTCGCGCTCTTCTCGGCAGGCCTGAGTGAAGTCGTGCAGTGGATCAAAGCGATCTTTGCGCGCCACTAATTCATGAAAGTCGATGGCGGGTCGGCTGTAAGATGCCAGAATTTCTCGGCCCACGTTCTCGGCGGCGTCAAGTACCCTGGCGGTACTGAGCATTCTTATCTGTGCCATTAGCGCAAATAATTCAACCAGTGCGGCCGGCTTGTCGAGGGTCTTATCCAGAGAGTCGATGAACAAGACGCTGGCTTCCTTCAAGAACCGCCCGTACAAAGCCTCGCGGATCGTCAGGTCTCTCGCGAAAAGCTCACGGCGGCCAACGTAGCGCTGTGTCAATACGGTCGTCGCAAACATTGACAGGCCGCCAACCATCGCTCCCAAGAGGGCGGCGATGCCGGTAATGAGACTGATCTGGATCGATGGGTCCACGCTGATCTGCTTTCACACCGGCAGAGCAGGCGTTGCCGAAGCCTCGACCGGGGCGGGATCCGCCTGATGCTCACTCGCCAGGAACAT
>PMIH01000224.1 GCA_003158255.1 Rhodocyclaceae bacterium | reverse complement strand
GTCATGTGGCGCTTGCTCTGGTCGTTGATGAGCGCGGCGTATTCCTTGTAGGTGTCGAACTTGCCGGAACGCGTTGCGTGCTGGAGTTTGGCGATGACATCCGGCGTCCACATGTGCTGCTCGCCGCGGATGCGGAAGGCGTATTCGCCACCGACGTCGAGCATGCTGGCGAGCACGGGGTCGTTGGAGAACGCGCCCACGTGGGTACGCACCGCTTCCTCGGCGACCTCGGTTAAGCCGATGCCCTCGACCTGCGTCGCGGTGCCGGTGAAGTAGCGCGCGACGAAGGCGCTGTTGAGGCCGATGGCTTCAAAGATCTGCGCGCCGCAGTACGACTGATAAGTGGAGATGCCCATCTTGGACATCACCTTGTTCAGACCCTTGCCTATCGCCTTGATGTAGTTCTTGAAACCGTCCTTGTACTTTTCACCCGCCATGTCCTTGATGGTGGCGAAAGTCAGCCATGGGCAGACAGCTTCCGCGCCGTAACCGGCCAGTAGGGCAAACTGATGCACCTCGCGCACGGAACCGGAATCGACAATCAGGCCGGTACTGGTGCGCAGTCCCTTCCTGACCAGGTGATGATGCGCGCCCGCGCAGGCGAGCAGCGCCGGTATGGCGACGCGCTCGGCAGCGACGCCACGGTCCGACAGGATGATGATGTTGTAACCCTCGGCAACCGACTGCTCGGCCGCCGCCGCAAGCCGCTCCATGGCCCGTTCGCAACCCGCCGCACCTTCCGTAACCGGATAGGTGATGTCGAGTACCAGCGACTTGAAGCGGCCCTTGGTCAAATTCTCGATATCGCGCAAGCGGGCGCAATCCTCGTCGGTCAGGACGGGCTGATGCACTTCCAGGCGCGGTGTCAGCCCCTCTTCCTCATCGGCGATGCCGAGCAGATTCGGCTTCGGGCCGATAAAGCTTGTCAGCGACATGACGATCTCTTCGCGGATCGGGTCGATTGGCGGATTCGTCACTTGCGCGAACAGCTGCTTGAAGTACAGGTACAGCGACTTGTTCTTGTTCGACAGCACCGGCAACGCGGTATCGGAGCCCATGGAGCCGGTCGGCTCTTCGCCCGTGCGGACCATCGGCTCGATGATGAACTTGACGTCTTCCTGCGAATAGCCGAAGGCCTGCTGCGCGTCGAGCAGGCTGGGCTTGACCTTCGGCCGCGACGCCTTGCCCTCCGGCAATTGCGACAGGAAGACGCGCGACTCCTCGATCCACTGGCGATATGGCTCTTCGGTGGCGAGGGTCTTCTTCAGTTCCTCGTCGTCGATGATGCGGCCCTGTTGCAGGTCGATCAGGAACATCCGGCCCGGTTGCAGCCGCCATTTCTTGACGATCCTTTCTTCGGGGAACGTCAGCACGCCCATCTCGGAAGCCATCAGAACGATATCGTCCTCGGTGACCAGGTAGCGCGCGGGGCGCAGGCCATTTCTGTCCAGCGTGGCGCCGATCTGGCGGCCATCGGTAAAAGCGACCGCGGCCGGGCCATCCCAGGGTTCCATCACTGGGGCGTGGAATTCGTAGAAGGCACGGCGTTCGTCGTCCATCAGCGGATTGCCGGACCAGGCTTCCGGGATCAGCATCATCATGGCGTGGGGCATCGAGTAGCCGCCCATGACCAGAAGTTCGAGTGCATTGTCGAAAGAGGCCGAATCCGACTGGCCTTCGACGATCAACGGCCACAGTTTGTCGAGGTCCTCGCCCAGCCATTTGGAAGACATGGCCTGCTGGCGCGCCGCCATCCAGTTGATGTTGCCGCGCAGGGTATTGATCTCGCCGTTGTGCGCGATCATACGGAACGGATGCGCCAGATCCCAGGTCGGGAAGGTGTTGGTCGAAAAGCGCTGGTGCACAAGCGCAAGCGCCGAAACCATGCGCTCGTTCTGGAGGTCGAGGAAGTACTCACCCACCTGATGGGCGAGCAGCATGCCCTTGTAGTTCAGGGTACGCGACGACAGACTCGGCACATAGAACTGTTTGCCATCGACGAGATTCAGATGGCGCACCTCGTGCTCGACGCGCTTGCGAATCACGAAGAGCTTGCGCTCGAAAGCGTCCTGATCGGCGCACTGGCTGCCGATGAATACCTGCCGCACGACCGGTTCGCGGTCCCTGGCGGCCTGCGCCAAACCGCGGTTGTCGCGTGGCACATCGCGCCAGCCAAGAAAGGTCTGTCCTTCCTCATGGACGATACGGGCCAACGCCGACTCGCAAGCCGCACGGCCATTGGCCGACTGCGGCAGGAAGATGTTGCCGCAACCGTAGCTGCCCTCGGCGGGCAACTTGATGCTGTGCTTTGAAGCTTCGGCGCGCAGAAAGGCGTCGGGAATCTGGATCAGGATGCCGGCGCCGTCGCCGAGCAGCGGATCGTAGCCCGTCGCGCCGCGATGAGTGAGATTCACAAGTATCTGCAGGCCTTGTTTGACGATCGCATGGCTCTTGCGATTCTTGATGTGAGCGACGAAGCCGACGCCACAGGCGTCGTGTTCATGGGCGGGGTCGTAGAGCCCCTGCCGGCTAGGTATGTCCATTTCGGTATTCCTGGAATGCTGCCGTCAAAAAAAGCCGGTGGCCGATATTTCTCAGTGGCCCTCCCCGGCTTCGCTAGTTTCGTGGACGAACGGATAAATATACCGCAGAACCCGGCCCAGACTCAATAACCGTGTCCAGCATGCTTCCACAGGGTAGCCATATCCACGGTCGCGGCGGCGGTTCCCATGAGGCGCCCGTGTTCCTTGATGGCGTAGCGGTCGGTCATGCCGGCAATGTAGTCGGCGATGGTGCGGGCGCGGTCGATTTCTGCCAATGCATGATATTGCGACGGCAGCAGCGATGGCGTGGCCACGAACCCGGCAAAAAGCTCGCGGATGATCGACTTCGCCCGGTCGGTCATTGCCGCAACCCGTGGATGACGGTACAGGTTATCCAGCAGAAAGCGCTTGAGGGCAAAATTCTCATCGCTCATGGCGGCCGTAAAGCCGATCAACGCCGGAGTCCGATGCACGTCGTCCAGTGTCGCCACGCAAGCGGCCGCGATGCGGTGCGCGGACTCGCGAATCAGGTCGGTTACCAGCGCCCCGATCATGCGCCGAACAGTCTCATGTACCAGACGGCGTTCGCCAATACCCGGGAATTCGCTGCGCGCTTCGGCGGCATGGCGAGCGAAAAGGCCGATGGCGTCAAACTGCTCGATAGCGAGCAAGCCTGAACGCAGCCCGTCGTCGACATCGTGATTGTTGTAGGCAATTTCGTCCGCGATATTGCATATCTGGGCCTCAAGCGAAGGTTGCAATCCTTCGGCAACGTGCCGGCCCACCGCCCCCAGTTCCCGCGCCCGGGCGGGAGGACAGTGCTTGAGAATGCCTTCGCGCGTCTCGAACATCAGATTGAGGCCGTCAAAAGCGCCATATCGCTCTTCCAGTCGATCGACGATACGCAGACTCTGGAGATTGTGCTCGAAGCCCCCGTGCCCCTTCATGCACTCATCGAGCGCCTCCTGACCCGCGTGGCCGAACGGGGTATGACCGAGGTCGTGCGCCAGAGCAATCGCCTCCGCCAGATCGTCGTTGACGCGCAGTCCACGAGCAACCGAACGGGCGACCTGAGCTACCTCGATGGAGTGCGTCAGACGCGTGCGGAAGAGATCGCCTTCGTGATTGACGAACACCTGGGTCTTGTATTCCAGACGACGAAACGCAGTCGAATGGATAATCCGGTCGCGGTCGCGCGCGAATTCCCCGCGCGATTGCGGCCGTGGCTCGGCATAAACACGGCCATGCGAATTGCTTTCGCTTACTGCATAAGGTGCCAGGTCAGGCGCAACAGGCATGGATTGAAGCGCGAATGTCGGCGGTCGAGGCATCCGCATAAGTGACGGCGGCACCCAAGTGCTGTAGCAACACGAGACGCAGACGGCCTGCGAGCACCTTCTTGTCGTGCGCCATGAGATCCAGATAGCGATCTGCACCCAATGGAGCACCAACGACCGGCAACCCGGCGCGGGCAAGCAGATCTCGCACGCGATTGACGTCGGCGGTACCGAGCCAGCCGAGTCGGCGCGATAGCTCGGTTGCCATGACCATGCCAACCGCCACGGCTTCGCCGTGCAGCCATTCGCCGTAGCCAACGCCAGTTTCGATGGCATGGCCAAATGTATGGCCAAGGTTCAGCAACGCGCGACCGCCGTCCTTTGCTGTCTCCCGCTCGTCTCTTGCCACGACCTCGGCTTTGTTGGCACACGACCGCTCGATCGCGTAGGAAAGCGCATCCGCATCGCGCGCGATGAGCTTGTCGATATTGCTTTCGAGCCACTCGAGAAACGGAAGGTCTCGTATCAGGCCGTACTTGATGACTTCAGCGAGGCCCGCTGACAATTCCCGCGCTGGCAATGTCCTTAAGGTATCGGTATCGGCAAGCACCAGCTTGGGTTGCCAGAAGGCGCCGATCATGTTCTTGCCGCGCGGATGATTGATGCCGGTCTTGCCGCCGACCGACGAATCCACCTGGGCCAGCAAAGTAGTAGGAACCTGAATGAATGGTACCCCCCGCTGGTATGTTGCCGCACCAAAGCCGGCCAGGTCGCCAATGACGCCCCCACCGAGAGCGATCACCGTCGTGGTGCGGTCGCAGCGGTCGGCGAGCAGAGCGTCGAAGATCGTGTTGAGCGTTTCCCAGCGCTTAGATGCTTCACCATCGGGTAGAACAATTTCGGTCACATGAACGCCAGCCTTGCGTAGCGGCGCCGCGATCTTGTCGAGGTACAGGGGGGCGACAACCTCGTTGCTGACGATGACTGCGCGCTGGCTGACAAGCGACTTGGCAAGAAGGTCAGCGCGGCCCAGCAGATTGTGGCCAATGTGAATATCGTATGCCCGCTCGGGCAGGGCAACCCTCAGGGTTCGCATTTCGTTCGCAACTCCTTTTCGATTCGTTGCACCAGTAGCCCGGCGGCTCCCTCCACGCTTTCGATGACGATGTGCGCCACCTCACGATAGATCGGATCACGCGCCGCATAGAGTTCCCGAAGCCTGACCAGCGGATCATTCACGTGCAGCAGCGGGCGATTGCGATCATGCCGAGTCCGCTCGTATAGCACCTCCGGTGGGGCATGCAGATAGATCACGAGGCCGGTATCCCGCAGACACTGCCGGTTTTCGAGCGCAAGCACCGCGCCGCCCCCGGTTGCAAGCACGAGTTCTGGCTCTGCAGCCAGTTCAAGGAGAACCTGACTTTCGCGTTTGCGAAAGCCACTTTCGCCCTCGATTTCAAATATTACCGGAATGCGTACGCCGGTCCGCGCCTCGATTTCATGGTCACTGTCGAGGAACCTGCGTTGCAGGCGTTTGGCGAGTTGGCGGCCGATGGTTGTCTTGCCGGCCCCCATCAAGCCGACAAGATAGATATTGGCGCAGCGGGTCACGCAGTGATTCTATCAGCCGAAAGCAAAACGGGCCGGCA
>PMIH01000310.1 GCA_003158255.1 Rhodocyclaceae bacterium | reverse complement strand
CATAGCGCTGTTCAAGCAACCCTTCCCAGTCTTTGACGATTCGCTCAAGCCGGGCATTTCGGGCGACACCGATCACATAGCCGACATCCCGGCGCTCGCACCAGCGGATCAGCCGCTGGCGGCAGAAGCCGGAATCGCCGCGGACGATGATGCGGACTTCCGGTCATGCCGCGCAGCCGGGTCACCAGTAGCTTGATTACCGCCGACACATGCTTGGCGCCATCGATCCGGCTGCGCCGCAGCACGCAGGCCAGCATGGCCTGGCGAAGACGTACAGCGGCAAGTAGCAGTAGTGGTCGTAGTAGGCGTGGAACTCGCCTTTCTCCTGGTCACCATGCAAGGGGATATCCGAGGCGTCGACGTCGAGGATCAATTCCTTCGGCGCGCCCCGATGGTGAGCATGTTCACCATTTTTGCTGGTGAAAGCCGGTTTTTTGTTCAAGGTGGGTGATGAAATGGGGGGGATCCCCCGCAAAGATCTTGAACAAACGGTCCTCTTGGGGGAGTCTCTTGGTTCCTACGCCTCGAGACGCGCAAAGTGTGCCACGCCCTGTTGGAAGACCCCAAGTTTTTTTGGTTGTTGAAGCGAATTGATGAAGAGCTGGCGGCGCGAGTACGGGCTGAGGGCTGTGTTCATTGCGGAGCAGTGCTGCATCGAGCGGATTACCCGAGGAAGCCGCGCGGGGGTGCAGCGGCGGTGCGAGCGGATCAGGGTTTGCGGTTCAGTTTCTGTTGCCAGCGCTGTCGCAAGAGGCATACGTCGGGGTCGGTGCGGTTTCTGGGGCGGCGGGTGTATTTCGGTTTGGCGGTGGTGCTGCTGTCTGCCCGGCATGCCGGGCAGACAGCAGCGGCCGCGCGGCTTGGGGAGATGCTGGCGGTGCCGATGCGGACGCTGGAGCGCTGGCGCCGGTGGTGGCAGGAGCGGTTTGCGCAGACGAGGCTGTGGCAGGCGCAGGGAGCGCGGTTCATGCCGCCGGTGAGTGCCGAAGCGTTGCCGGGCGAGCTGCTGGAACGATTTCGGGGCGAGACGACTGCCGGGGTGCTCCATCTGCTGAGCTTCCTGACCTCCTTGAGCATTGGCGTCGTGTTCGACGTTGGTGCAGGTTGCTGATCGCGCGCAGAGGATGCCGATAGCCAACGAAGAAACGGCCCATTAGCCTGCTTTCCCTGTTGCGGTACCGCCGGTGCCGCTGAACCGGGAGCCTGTGTTGACCTCTGTTGCCGATCCCCTGAAGCGTGATCGCTGGGCGCGATTGCGCTTTGCCATCATTGGTCCGCTGTTGGCGGCGCCGCCGCCGGCGGGCGAACTGATGGCGGCGTTGCGCAACCTGGCCGATAAACCCTGGCGCCATCCGGTGACCGAGCAGGAGATCCGGTTCAGTGCGGCGACGCTGCAGCGCTGGTTCTATCGCGCCCGTGCTGCAAGTGATCCGGTGGCGGCCCTGGGCAATCGGTTGCGCGGCGACATTGGGCGGTTTCCGAGCCTGACTCCCGAGGCCGTCGAGATCCTGGCGGCCCAGTACCGCGAGCACCCGGGGTGGACCATGCAGCTGCATGTGGACAATTTGCGGGTTTCGCTGCTGCCGATGGATTTGCCGATGCCGTCGTATCCGACGATACGACGCTATCTGATTGCCCAGGGCATGCGCCGCCAGGCCCGCCCGAAACGGGATACCGCCGGAGCCCGGCTGGCGCGTGAGCGGCTTGACCAGCGGGAGGTGCGCAGTTTCGAGGTGGATCATGTGGGGGCCTTGTGGCATCTGGACTTCCACCATGCGTCGCGCAAGGTGCTCACCCGTTCCGGGGAATTGGTGAAGCCGCTGTTGCTGGGCGTGATCGATGATCGTTCGCGGCTGGTGTGTCATCTGCAGTGGTACCTGGATGAAACGGCCGAGAGCCTGGTGCATGGGCTGTCGCAGGCGTTCATGAAGCGTGGCCTGCCGCGGGCCCTGATGACGGACAACGGGGCGGCCATGCTGGCGGATGAGACCGTCAATGGCCTGGCCGCTTTGGGGATCGTGCATCAGACGACGCTGCCGTACTCCCCGTATCAGAACGCGAAGCAGGAATCCTTCTGGGGACGCGTCGAGGGCCGGCTGATGGCGATGCTGGAAAGCGAGACGGCGCTGACGCTCGAGTTGCTCAACCAGGCGACGCAGGCTTGGGTGGAGCAGGAGTATCACCGATCTGCCCATACGGAGATCGGCACGACGCCGCTGGCGCGTTTCCTGGCCGGCCCCCGTGTCAGCCGCGTGTGTCCGTCGGCAGGATCCCTGGCGGCGGCGTTTCGCTGCGAGGCGAGCCGTCAGCAGCGGCGCTCTGATGGCACGGTGAGTCTGGCCGGCCAGCGCTTCGAGATTCCCGCGGCGTACCGCCATCTTGGTACGGTGCAGGTGCGCTATGCGCGCTGGGATCTGAGTCGGGTCGATCTGGTCGATGCCCGTTCCGGCACGGTGCTGCGTCCGCTCTATCCCTTGGACAAGTCGGCCAATGCCGACGGCCAGCGCAGGATGCTCCCCTGTGCGCAACGAGCGGATGCGACGCCCACGCCGCCGACCGGCATTGCGCCGCTGTTGCGCCAACTGATCGCCGATTACGCCGCCACCGGCCTGCCGCCGGCGTACCTGCCCACCTTCGACAAGGAGGACCCCGCATGAATCCGACGCTGCTGGCCCTTTATGGCCTGAAATGGAATCCCTTCGCGCCGGACCTGCCGACCGAGGCCGTATATGTACCGCCCCGGGTCGAGAGTTTCTGCTGGCGCATCGAGCAGGCGCTGATCCGGGAAGGCGGCTTTGCCATGATTCATGGTGACCCGGGGACGGGCAAGAGTGTCGCCTTGCGCCTGCTGGCGCAGCGGCTGTCGCGCTTGCCTGACATCACCGTTGGCGTCATCAGTCATCCGCAGAGCTCGCTGGTCGATTTCTACCGGGAACTGGGCGACATCTTTGCCGTGCCGCTCAAGCCGCATAACCGTTGGGGTGGGTTCAAGACCTTGCGCGAGACCTGGTTCGCGCATATGGAGACGACGCGCCGGCGGCCGGTGCTCCTGGTTGACGAAGCCCAGGAGATGGCGCCGGCCACCCTGTCGGAACTTCGCTTGCTGGCCAGCGCCCGTTTCGACTCTCAGCCGCTGCTGTGCGTGGTGCTGGCCGGGGATACCCGGCTGATCGAGAAGCTGCGGCGGGAGGAATTGATTCCACTGGGCTCGCGCATCCGTTCCCGTCTGGCCACCGAGCACGCGTCCAGCGAAGAGTTGCGGGCTTGCCTGGACCACCTGCTCAATGAGGCCGGCAATGCCAGTCTGATGACGCCGGCTCTACGCCAGACCTTGTGCGATCATGCCGCCGGCAATTACCGCATTCTGACTTCACTGGCGGCGGAACTGCTGGCGGTGGCGGCCCAGCGGGAGTTGCCCTTGCTCGACGAGAAGCTTTACCTGGAGGTCTTTGCGCCGCCCGAGCGCAGCACCGCCCGGCGGCAGGCCGGTGCGCGATGAGGGCCAAGACTTCCCTGCGCAACAAGCCTCCACGCATTACCGTGACGCTGGATTTGCCGGCGCTCGACGACGCGGCGGTCGTCACGATTTACAACTTCCTGTGCGAGTTGGTGGATCGCTTCGATGCTCATTATGGTGAGCAGATCTGTCGTTTCTACGCACAAAACGATACGAGGGGGACTGCTCGAAATTCAGCCCGGAGCACCGACGATCCGCCGTTCTGACGGCGCCGCAGAAAATGAGACAAAAGTCGTCGAGGCCGGGCGGATCGGTGTTGGCGCGGAAATGAAAAACGAGACATTCACAAGACGGAAAGTTTCTCGGCGGCGAGGGAGTTGCCAACCTCCGAAGGCACGACAACAGGCCGTTGACAGCCGCCCGAGGTTTGGCATAATGGGCCTCGCAATTGGAGCGGCTTCGCCCTCCCGGTTTGTACCTGATGCGGACCGTCAGCGCCTTGAGTTTCGAGCGCAAGACATCTTGCCGTCTTCCCTGCCGAGCCGCGGGGGAACTTCCCGGTCAAGTGACCCGGGAAAATAGTTAAGCAGTCGATGACTGCTCATCCTCGTCCAGAAAGTACGGCGGACGAGTACGCCTTGAGTCGGACGTTCTGACTCGAATTCAGTTGGAGTTTGCGCTCGAACGCGGTTACGCGCGTTCGCTTCGGGACACCGCATGGTCGTCGACCGTGGGTACCGAAGATCGCGCGCCTGTTCGCATTTGAAAAGTGCAGGCGGAACAGGTTCGACTCCGCATTCTCGGTTGCCATCCGAGGCCATATCGCATTGCGATCAACGCCTCCCGCGCGATTTCTGCAAGCAGGATCGCCGGCGCCCAGCTTCACCGCATTTAACCCACAGCTTCCCGCCAACCCGTACCTCCCCGCCGTGCAGGCCGTGCGCGGCGTGCCTTCCCCTGTCCGGGGTTGCCATCAATCGTCCAAGGAGCATCACCATGATGAATTCATTAGCTGGCAAGCTGCTGTCCCACACGTTCATTCAAGAGTGCGAAGAGATCTTCCAGAAACACAATTACAAAGTCCATTCCCCCAAGAAACGCGTCGCCCGAAATTGTTCCACTGCCACCCGAGAAGCGCGTCGTTCAACCATCCTCCTGGCCTTCGCTACCCTGAACCAGCTGGGATACAAGCTGCAGAGTCCGCACCACCTACGCGAGAAGCACATCTGCGCACTCGCAAAGTACTGGACCGACCAGGGTTTGGCGGCGCGCACCCTCCATACCCGAATCTCCATGCTGAGGGTCTTCTCCTGCTGGATCGGCAAGGCCGGCCTGGTGCGCGACGTCGAGACCTACTTCCCTGGCCAGGACGACCTGATCCACCGCCACACCGTCGCCACGACCAATCTGTCCTGGATCGGCAACGGCGTTCAGCCGGGCGCCGTGATCGAGGCGGCCAGGCTCATCGATGAAGAGATGGCGTGCTGCCTGTCCTTGCAGGACGCATTCGGCCTGCGCGTGAAGGAATCGATCGAGCTGCGTCCCCGCAAGGCCGTCGACTACGATAGACGATTTCTCTTCGTCACCGATGGAACCAAAGGTGGCCGGCCACGTCTCGTCGAGATCAAGCGTGATGACCAGCGCGAAGCGCTGGCCTGGGCCATTCGCCTCGCCGACAGCCACCACACCGGCCGCGTCCGCTGGCGCGATCTCACCTGGAAACAAGCGCAGGGACGCTACTACCGACTGGCTGCTCGCCTTGGCATCACCAAGGAGAACTTGGGCGTGACGTCCCACGGTTTGCGCCACGGCCGCGCTCAGCGTGACTATCGTGAATTGACCGGTTTGCCGACGCCAATCGAAGGCGGTGCATTGGGCGCGATCACCGCCGACATGCACCGCCGCGCCGCCGTCGACGTGTCGCGCAATCTCGGCCATGGCCGCATCTCCGTCACGACCGCCTACTGCGGCTCCTACGGCCATCAGTTGCGGGCCACCACGGAACAGGACGCCAACGCCGACTCGTCATAAAGAAAACGCGCCGCCGCCCAGCTTGCCACGACCATCATCAATCGTGAACATCGCACTAGCAAATCCGCTGATCACACTCACGATGGCAGGCAATGAACTGCTCGACCAGCACCCGGTTCAAGGCCACGACATCGCTGCGCGTCGCGCGCGTCTCCAGCCGCGAGAGCGTCGGGCTGCTGGCCAGTTCCGTGCTCGTACCTACGGCAGTCTGCATCAGGGGATCTCGCCGCAACTGCCAGTGATCGTTCAGATCCTCGTAGCCACAGCATAGTCCGTACAGGCGCTGCGCCACCAGGTCGCGCAGATCATGGGTGATCCGTTCGGGGTTCCTCGGGTCGTGCAGCGCTTTGGCCATTGCCTTCGACAAGCCGATTCGCCGATCCACCTGCCGCACCAGCATCAGACCACCGTCAGAACTGAGTGCGCCGCCCTCGAAATTCGCCTCAATCTCGCATCGCCCGATACGCCCAAACAACATCTGCTGACCGGTACAATTTGGCATCGGCGGAACACTCCGTTAAAACTGTCTAGACACCAGTATTAACGCGCCTCTCGGCGGTTCCGCCGACCTCCCATCGTGAAATATTCGGGCTAGGTGCGCCCTTGGATACCCTTGTCATGCTTCGTCCGTCCAGGCGCGCCAACACGTGTTTCGTCGAGTCACCGGAACTGGGGCATGAGCAACTGATCTTCGAAGACTTGGTCTCTGCGTTCCCTAACGCGCCTTGAATGGGTAGGGGTGTTTGCGGGGTATGGCGGCGACACGGGTGTCGACCTGTCAGATTCGGGGCCCAGATTGCCTCGCTTCGTCCAAGAACCGCAGCTGGGCGGGCAGGCAATTCGTTTCAAGATCATACCGATCGATGATTGTCTGACGGGCGTTGACTCGGATATTTGCGAAAGCCCGCGCACTCTCCAATGCTGCGACCACGTGGTCGGCAATCTCGCCGTGATTGAAGAAGTCCACTAGCAGCCCATTCTCCTCATCCCGAATGACTTCTTCCACCGGTGCAGTGCGCGAGCCGACCACTAGACATCCTGCGGCCATTGCTTCCAGCATGGACCAGGACAGCACGAACGGGTAAGTCAGATAGACGTGAACTCGAGACACTTGCAGGATCTTCAAGAACACCGAATACGGCACGCGGCCTAGGAAGTGTACACGGGAGAGGTCCAGGTCTTCGCCCAACTCATCGAGAATCTGTTGACGATAGGTTTGGCCGCCCGGCAAACGGAGGCCATAGCTTACTTCGTCGCCGCCCACAATCAGAACGCGCGCCTGTGGCCGTTGAGACAGAACGATCGTTAGGCTACGCATAAAATTCGGAAATCCGCGATAGGGTTCCAGATTGCGGGCAACATAGGTTACTACCTCGTCGCCTGCCGCTACAGAGACGCCCGTACCGGGAATCTGCAAATGCATCGCCGCGTTCGGCACGACCACGCGGGTATCGATGCCTTCATGAATTACCTTCAGCTTCGGCCGAAAGATATCTGGGTAGCTCGACCACTGCCACAGCGTTGGACATTGGCCCCAGTCGGCCGTGTTAAGACCGAGTAGATTGCCAATATTCTTGGTGCGCAGACGCGGGCCGTCATCGAAGACCGTCGGATGCGCAGGGTCGAACCCGACATCCGCGCCGGTAAGTCGATAAAAGAACTCGAAGTAGCCGACGAGGGGAGCCCGAGGGAAGACGTCCTTCAGGTACCAAATTTCGCCCCAGCCGTTATGCCCGACGATCAGGTCGGGGAGAAAACCGGTTTCCCTGAGTTCCAGTGCAACCCGGGCCACAGCTTGTCCGTTAAGGACATCTGCTTCCATGCCCCGCAAATAATGATGCTGCTTATCGGTGATGGCACGATGCGGCCTGTAGATCAGGGTGCGCACGCCGGGCAGTCCAGCGCCCTGCTTCTGGGTAAGAAAGACTACCTCGTTGCCGGGGTTCGCGGCCAGTGTGCGCGCAAGGTGCAGGTATTGGCCGGGCAAGTTCTGGTGCGCTAAGAGAACCTTCATCGTCGCAAAGATTAGGTCGAATGGGACATGATCTGGCCAAGCTCGTTGAGTCTCAAGTGGAATTGTTCCACGAATTGCCGTTCGACCGATGGGGCCTCAATATCGCCGTCTGAAATGATCGATGTGAATGTGGGATTATGCCTCGCATCCATATTCCAGGTCGAACAGGACGGAGCCATTCCGCCAACTGGGCTGAATCAACTCAAAAGTACGGATTTGTTTGGCAAGCCCCGACAGATTTCGGATTAGGGACGTAGGCTGCAATAGGCCCGCAGGACAATTGGCTCTTGGGAGACGCTGCGTCTGGCGGTTATCCTATCCTTTGCGGACGTAGATCAGTCAAGCCGCCAACGGCCGCAAAGGTTTAGGTGGTAGTTCGACGTCTGTCCCACACGTGATGAGCTTGGATGACGCGCGAGCGCCTGCGGATAGACGTTGAATAAACCTCCGGGGACGAAACCGCGGAATGCTGCTGCGCGGTTCAGGTGAAACGCGGCCTATGGGGATTTGACGCCGAGGACTGTTCCCGAGATGGCTGATTATGGGAGCGTCGAACCGTGGGCGCTGCGGGGATCGAGATGGGCGGCGATGATTGGCGCGCCGATCATGTGTTGCCGAGGCGACGAAATCGGGTCAAACGGCGTCGAGCAACAACAGTCCGCTCTCGGCACCAGAATCCCGGAAGCCGACAGTAACGGATTGCATGCGAGGTGACACAACAGCCGGACGGAACTCACGGCGGCGCTCGGATCGGTTGCTGGCGCATGACGATCTCGACGACGCGCATGGCGGCCCCGCAGCAGCGACAAACGAAGGTCGGCGCTGGCGTGACTGTCGCCTCGTCGCTGACTGGCGGCGGTTGCGGAGCATCGAGCAAGGTCCGCGCCTTGGCCAGATTCTCCCGCCGGCCGGCATTGGCCGGCAGGCCGTAGTGGCGAATGCGGTAAAACCCGACGGTAGGACGTGCAGGAGAAACCGACGCATGAATTCCTCTGGCGCGAGCATCATCGTCTTGTGGCGGGTACGCCCCTTGGCGCGGTAATCCTTCCACCGGAACGTTACGCCGTTCTCGTTCGCAGCCACCAATCGTCGGTCGAGATAGCCACCCGGTGCGTGTAGCGTGACAGATAGCCAACAACACTGCCGAAGCCTAGCTCCGCCGGGTACCGCTCAAGCAGCTGTCCGACGGTGATCTGCGAGACACTCGCTAGGGCTTCTTGGAGATGCCGACGTAGGGTTCGAAAGTCGATCTCCGACTGACGGACCAGTTCTTCGATTTCGGCCAGGCCGAGTTCGGACAGCTCCGCATCACGCATTGACGCATCTGCAACGTTTGATATGGTTTGACCTGTCAAGCAGGCACGACAAGGGCTGACGTGCCAATGACACTGTGAAGGACTGCTCGCCTGTGGGGAGGGAACGGGGCGGGGCCGGGATCAACGACGGTGGATCATGCTGATATGCGCGGGTTGGCTACCGCCTGACTTCGTTTCGTCGTGGAGCTGCCTCGCCCTAGGCTCGAGCATCGAAGCGGTGTCCGGCTCATAACGTTTGCCGAGGGTTCTCCGCACCGCGACCGCACCCCGTTGCCTACCCACAGGCGGTATCTGCGTCGATAGCTCTCCTCCCTATAGACAGGTTGTCGGTCGTGCTTCGCTCACGCTCACACAGCCCGCGCGATCGCCCAGACGAAGCCGGCCAGTTCCCGCGCCACCGCAATGATCACCTTGTTCGGTTCCTTGCCTCGCGCGCGCAGCAGCCGATGGCGACCGCACAGCCGCACCTGCGCCTTCCAGGCAATGTCGCGCACCTCGCGCGATTGCCCGTCCTGGCGTTTGGCGATGATCGGCGTCACCCGCGCCGGTAGCCGGTAACTCCAGGCCGCCTCGGTCAGCATGCGCCGGGCGTGGCTGTTGCCGCACTTGGTGATGCCTCCCCGGTGCGTGCTCTGGCCGCTGGAGTACTCGCTCGGGGTCAGCCCCAGGTAGGCCATCAACTGCCGTGGATTGTCGAAGCGGCCGATGTCGCCGATCTCGGCTACCAAGGTGGCGGCAATGACCAGTTGCACGCCACGCAAACTTTGCAGGGCTTGCACGACCGGGTACAGGCGCCAACCGACCACGGTGTCGCGCAGCGCCGTCTCCAGCCGTTCGACGCGCTCGCCCGCTGCCGTGACGGCGGCGACGTATTCCTGAAAGACCTGCTGCTGCACCGGCTCGGGCAACTTCACCGAGGCCAGCCAGCGCACGTGGCTGGGCGTCCAGGCGGTCTTGCCGGCGTAGCTGATGCCGTTCCTGCGCGATCGAATTGGCCTGCGCCTCGTTCAGCTCGAAATACTTCCGCCGCGCATGGGCGAAGCAACCGAGCTCGGTCACGCCTTGGCCAAAGATGGCCTTATACCCGCCGAAGTCATCAACCATCAGCGATCCTTGCCAGTCCGCCAGGAAATTGCGCGCGTGCGCACCCGATCGGCTGGTCTGGTAGTCGAAGACCACAATCGGCGGTCCGGTCTCCAGTCGATTGCTCATGTACGCCCAGAGGTAAGCTCGTTTGGTCTTGCCGTTGCCGGGGTCCAGCTGTTGCACGGGTGTTTCATCGGCATGCAGGATCGGTCGTTTCAGCAGCAGCACCGTCAGACGGTCGGCCAAGGGTTGCAGCGC